>JAAFJK010000697.1 GCA_013298105.1 Cytophagales bacterium | reverse complement strand
GGAGGCAGGCAAGTTCATGCAAGCCATGCAGTATGAGCGCGGAAAAGCCATCGTACAAGGTGCGGTAAGTTATGCAGGTAAAAAAGCCAAAATAGGCACTGTGGGCTGGTGCTTTGGCGGAGGCTGGGCTTTGCAATCTTCGCTCATCATAGGCAAACAAGCCAAAGGCTGTGTGATGTATTATGGTATGCCTGAAAAGGACAAGGAAAAACTCAAAACACTCAAAGCGGAGGTATTGGGCATATTTGCCTCTCAAGAAAAATGGATAACTACCGAAATAGTAACGGAGTTTGAGCAAAATATGAAAGAGGCAGGCAAGGCAGTTACTATCAAAAACTTTGAAGCAGACCACGCTTTTGCCAATCCAAGCAACCCACGCTACAATGCCGAATACGCTACTCAAGCCTACGCGCTTAGTCTGGAATTTTTGAAAAAGAAACTGAAATAAAAAAATCCTACCCATAGCGGGTAGGATTTTTTGTTGTCTGACAATTTTTGTGGTAGTTTTTTACTTACTCAAAAAATGTTTTTCCACTTACCTCAAACCTCCCAAGTTATTCTTTCACAATGCGCTTGATAGTAAATTCCTTGCCTACCATCACTTTCAATAGGTAAGTGCCTTTGTTGAATTTTGCTAACGAGAGTTCGTATTGTTCAGCATTTATTCTTTCTGGGGTGATTTTTGATAAAAATTTGCCTTCAGAAGTATAGACCTCTATTTCTGCCACCGCATTTTGTTTGGTTTTTAGCCAAACTTTGTCTTTAGTAGGATTGGGCGAAAGCGTTATCTGTGCATCAAGCGTGGCAGAAGCCAAACTAAGCGGGTTCACGTCCAACGTGGCGGGATTGCTATTCACTGCCGTAGCACAAGCCGTAAGGACACAACGGTATTGGCGCGAGTTAAAGGTCATATTCACGCTGGCTATGGAAAGTGTAGGCGTATTCACACCACTGTAAGGGGCAGTATTCACAAGGTTTACAAAAGAAGCAGTGCCTACCTTTTCCTGCCATTGGTAGGCAAGGGTGGTATTGCCAGTAGCCGCAACTGTAAATGTAACGCCATTATTCAAGTCAATAAATTGACTGTTAGGCTGAGTATTGATGGTAGCTTCGCCTTGTATCACTGTTACGGATTTATTGATGACACGCAGGCAAGTTGCTTCTTGTTTTTGGTATGTAATAGTATGTGTACCTGCACCAAGCGCAGTAGGAGAGAAGGCAGTCGCATTTTGCCCATTTACAGTAAAAGTCCCCCCTGCTGAAGTAGTAGCCAAAGCCACTTCTGCGCTATTGATGCAATAGCTGTCATTCAAACCCACAAAAGTAGGCGCAGGGACACCCGAAACTACTTGTACTTGCACACTCATGGTACTATTTGCGCAAGATGTACTTGTCCCCGAAAGCGCGTAAGTAGTGGTAGTAGTAGGACTTGCGATAGGATTCGGACAGTTGGTACAACTCAAGCCTATAGCAGGACTCCACTGATAAGTATCGCGTCCAGAAGCCGTAAGCCTAATAGAAGTTCCTTCGCAGATAGGTGTATTGCCCGCCACTTGCAAATAATTGGGTTGAATAGTTATGTTTTGAACGATAGAGCTGTTCGCGGCAGTGATAGTACCAAATCCGAGCTTGGCAACAAGCGTAAGCGGCTGGGCTTGAGCATTGATGCTTATTTTTCTACAATCAGGTGTTAGGCAAGTATAACTTCCTGCAGGTGCGTCCCACGCATAGCTATCAGCAAGTGGAGCTTCAAATTCCAATACTTGCTCAGGCGTACAGCGCGTAAAATTAGTGGGGGTATTTTGGAAAAATGTATCTGCGCCCATGATTTTATACGATACTGTATGTTGCACAATACCTCCCAAACTTTTGATATTGAACGTAAAGTCTTCTGTATTTTCTGCGGTTACGTCATTTTTTATTTTGAGCGTGTAAGTCTTTAGCAACTCATTGGCACTGAAATTTACAGTATATGGGAAAGTAAGCAAAGTAGTACCTTCATATAGCTCAAAATCGGCTTGAGGTGTGGCTGTGCCTACAGCTTCTACTGTGAAAGTTTCGGCAGTGCCTTGACTAATCCAAGGACGATTGATGCTGAAAGCCGTTGTTTCTGTGCCTTCTAAGACTTCATTTTTATTAAGTTTGGTACTTTGGACTATATCTGCATTGAAGGCAGGGATATTGGTGTTCACTTTCTCAATGAATACACCTGTATCAAAAATGCGGTCGCCTCTATCTCCTACTATCAACCTAAGTTTGTAAGTCGCCAAAGGAGTTACAGGTAGCTTGGCAAATAGTCCTTTAGTTCTTTGGTCAAATACAGTTAGGTTATCTGCATTTTTGTTGTGATATTGTGGATTGGAGGAGCCACTGGGACACCCTTGACCACCAGG
>JAAFJK010000130.1 GCA_013298105.1 Cytophagales bacterium | reverse complement strand
AATACGCTTCACACCCGCAAAATCAAGTGCCGACTACCAAGGTACGCTTTACATTGATACAGAAACATTTGCGATAGTAAAAGCAGACTATCAATACAGCGAAAAAGGACTAAATCGTGAAAATATAAGTAGGGGCGGACATACTGAACTCTCTGAACGTATATTCAGGATAAACTATCAGCCACTCGGCAACAAATGGTATATCCAAAGTATTTGGCAACAAGCAAAGGCGTATGACGATAAAGCCAAAGATTCGGTGCGTTACAAAACTGAATATGCCGTAACACGCCTCGATACCAATCAACGTGAAAAATTTGAGTATGGCGACCAGATACAATGGGACGAGGTTTTTTTACTTAAAAATGATGCGTACAGCGCGGATTTTTGGAAAGATTATACTATAGTGGTACCTACAGAAGCGGAGAGTAATTTGTTGATTGAAAAGCAAACCAAAATAACACCCACCACACTCGAATCCAATAAAGACACCAGCACAGTTGCACAAATCAATAACAAAACTGATAAATACCGAAAAAAAAGGCGATTTTCTAATCTTATCTATACTTTAGCAAGCCCTTATTTTGTACAAGTAGCCGCTTCTAATCTGTCTTTAGCCTACAATGATGGCAAGGGCTTTGAATTTCAAGAAAATTTGAGCTTTAATCCAATCCAACTGGCTAATTCGTTTGGATTGGGAGCTGAATACAGAATTTATAGAAATATTACTGCTTCGTATCAGGGTTTTGTAGGTTTTGGGCGTTTAAAAGCCATAGGAATAGAGGCGGGTTTGCAGGGGCGTATCTTACTAAGTAGCCCTAAAAAAAGACCGCTCTACTTGACTTGGGGCGCACATTACATGAATTTGGCTGTGCTCCGTACCATAAAAATCATAGACAATCCTGCCGACAAACGACTGGTAGTAAATGAAACTACTTTTGAACGTAAAACAGTACGCATGGACGTAGGCAAGCAACAAGACATCATCAAAGGTGCACTGGGGATTGAAGTTGATTTCAACCATGCGACTTCTTTTTTTGCAAATGTGGGTTATTTTGTGCCTTTAAGTATGCGTGAGGGTATTTATTTTCAAGACAGAGGTTTTGTATTTGCCCGAAAACAAAGACGTTGGATTGATGCAAACGACTCAAAACTCACGATACAAGCTGATGGAAGTCGCCTAACTTCTGTACCTTTCAAAACTAACTTTACAGTGCAGATAGGCATACGTGGTTCTTTGAAATTTAGACGGTAAGAGTTATCGCTCATACTTTCCCTTAAATTTCTCATAAAGCTGTTTATGTTTATCGGTAAGGTCGACTTTCCTGCCCTGTACGTATGCAAGCGTTACTTGGTTCGTGCGCATATCGAGTAGGTCGCCCTTAGAAACTACTATCGTGGCGTGTTTGCCTTTTTCAAGCGTACCCACCATAGCCTCTACACCGAGTATTTTAGCGGTATTGATTGTAACCATTTGGAGGGCTTCTTCTGGACTTAGCCCATATCCTGCGGCTGTACCTGCGAGAAAAGGCAAATTTCGCGCACTCATAGGCTCTGTATCGTTCGTATCATAGCCTAAGCCCACCAAAACACCTGCTTTTTTGAGTAAATACGGTTGTTGATAAGGTTGCCACACATTTTCTTCTTTCAAGTAAGGAAGTCTATGAATCCGCTCTAAGATAACAGGCACTTGCTGTAAGCGCAAAAAATCGGCTACTTCTATCGCTTGCGCACCGCCTACTATAGCTATTTTGGGGACTTTGTACTTTTGGGCAAATTGAATACTCTCTACGATTTCTTTGCTAAAATCTACATGGATAAAAAGCGTTTTTGTACCCTCAAACAGCCCGCGCATGGCTTCAAGTTTGAGGTTTTTGGTAGTAGGTGTGCCTTGAGTGTAGGCAAGGGCTTGAGCAAAAATATTTTCTAATTCTTGCAAAACCTCTGTACGTCCTTCATTTTTTTGCATTTGTCCAGGATTGCCAGAGAAAAAGCCACCTGAAGTAAACATCGGCACCCAATTCATGTGTATGCCATCATCTGCCCTGAGCGTGGCATCTTCCCAGTTCCAGCCATCTGCGTGCATCACTGCTGAAGTACCCGATACAAGTCCCCCGCGCGGCGTAGGCTGAAGGATAAGTGTGCCATTGGAGCGGGTGGTAGGCAAGAGTTCGGAGTCGGTATTGAATACGATTTGGGTGCGGACATTCGGGTTGAACTCGCCTGTTTCGGCATAGTCAAGTGTAGAACGGATTTGGGCGACTTCGTTCAGCCCTATCGCTGTGGCAGGCAAGATTAGGGAAGGATAGACGTGCTGACCTTGTAAATCTACAATTTCTGCGCCTTGCGTGTTCACGTCCTTGCCTACCGCCGTGATGATGCCTTTCTCAAAACGCAAAGACGCGCCCTGCAAGACTTCGCCTGTAGCGGTATGTATGGTGCCATTTTGCAGAACTATGGGTGTAGTTTGTGGTTTGGCGGGGGTTTGGGCTTTGGCAGAAGAAGCGAAAAGCAACGCAAAAAATAAGATAAAAGTTTTTTTCATGGATATATGGTGTTTCGTAGCACAGACGGCTCGTCTGTGCATAGATTAAATATTGACAACCGCGAGCGGATTGCCAACCGAAAAAAACTATGTTTATTGCCTTTGCATTTTGAAGACATAATCAGCAGCTCCTGAATATGAATTCAAAATATTTACTTTGAACTCAAAAGTATTGCCCTGTTCGTCTGTCTGTACTTCTGTAAGTATAGATGACCAATTTGCAGGAGGAACAGAAAGCTGCATAGTAGTTATAGACATATTGCAAGCCGAGCTTACAGGCGTTGCAGAAGCATCATTTTGGTATAAAAACGTATAACCATCTGCACTGAAGCTGATTTTGATGCTTCTGAAGTCAGTAGTAACATCTGTGCTACCTTTTTTCACACTTAAGGCTTTATAAGTTTTGCCTTGTATTTGTTCTTTTAGGGTGGCTTTAGGTCTATCAAAGTTACAACGAGTTCTCCACCAACACGAACTCATAGAAAACACAAGCAACAAATAAAGCGCAGGTAAGATAAGATACTTTTTCATAGCACATGGAGTAGGGTTTTATTTTCGCAAAGTTATGATTTTCTGTTAGAAAAAACTAATTTTTGGTCTGTGAATTTTGCCCATGCTTACATCACTGAACTGTACAAAATACTGCCGCTTTACAAAAACCTTGATTTCAGGTCGGGTGTAGGCATCATACAACTTTCTTGCCTGCCAAACCACTTGTACCGATTGCGTGCTATGAAACTATAGACCACATCACGCAAAAAACGTGGTACTATGATAAACGAAAAAAGCAACTGCCACCACCCGCCCAAATCTTTCAAAATATAAAGCACAGCTGTAGATTTTATAAGGCACTTTTCCCCACGCACATACACTACCGTACTGAGCGTTTGGGTAGGCAAGTTGAATTTTTGCAAAAGGGCTTGTCCTTGCTCAGACTGCAAAGAAGCAAAATAAATACGCGCTTTTTTATCTCTTTTTAAGATAAACTGTACTGTGCCATTACAAAGATTGCAAACCCCATCAAATAAAAGTATATTTTGTCCCATAACTTACACAAAAATACGAAAAATTGCTGAAATTAGCATAAAAAGTGAAGAAAAATATTTTGATGACTTGCGTTTGTTTGAGTTTTGCA
>JAAFJK010000740.1 GCA_013298105.1 Cytophagales bacterium | reverse complement strand
CTCAGCAGTGAGCAACTTACCTGCCTGCGATGAAAACGGATAACTTGATGTGCTTCCTCATCTTCGAATATATCACTATAAAGCTCGTTTTCTAACATCCAGCCCATAAACATACCAATATGCACATACGCCTGCTCTATGGGCAGTATGGTAGGAAAGTTGCCTAAAAAGTGTTGTTTGGCTTGGTCATAGATAAGCATAGCAGTTGCGTATATTATAATGTTGCACAAAAATAACGCAAATATCTGAAAAACACGAAAATATTACATAATTTTATTTTTTACATAAAATAAAGACCATTTTACTCATTCGACAATGTGCGAAAAAGTGCTTATTGAAGTGAAAGCGTCTTTCCCACAAGCAAATTTAAAGATTAGTAGCGTTTTTGTGTATGCTTTTAGCACGCGGATAACGCAGATTAAGCGAATTTTGATGGATTTTTTATATTTTAGGACTTACGCATTACGGACAAATTTGTAACACAAACATTCTTGTTTGTGCGCCGCAGGCGAGGTGGTTGTGCAACAAGAATGTTTGCGATACAGTGCGTAAGTCCTATATTTTAGAAATTAAAAAATCCGTTGTCATCTGTAAAATCTGCGTTATCCGCGTGCCTCTTTCACAAATTGTATGTATATAATCTGGCAATAAACTAAAAATATTAGGTAATGATTATTTTTTTATCTATCTTTGCACTTTAAACACAATTTTTATTATATGACTTTGGGCAATATTTGGATTGTTGATGACAACGAGATTGATGTCTTGATTGGCACAAAAACTGTAGAAAGATACGACTCAACTATCAACGTGCGTAGCTTTGTAAGGGCGCAAGATGCGTTAGAGGTGTTGGAAACTATGCTCAAGGCTTCGGAAAAACTACCCGACTTGATTTTTTTGGATTTGTATATGCCCCTATTAGATGGGTGGCAGTTCTTGCGTGCGTTCAAAACTATGACGGCTTCGCAAAAGCATGAGATGCGCATCATTGTTACCTCAAGTACACCCAACGAAAAAGAAATTCCACAACAAACAGAGTTTTCGGAAGTCGTGGGGCATATCATCAAACCGATTGATGTCCACCGATTGAAAGAAGTTCGTGAGAAATTTTTTGCTTAATTTATGCACGCTTATATAGAATCTATTTTGTTTTGTGCGCAAGAGCCTATCGGCATAGTAGATATTCAGCAGTGTCTGGAGGAAAGATTGGGCGCGGAAGTACCCCAAGAAGACATCGAGAATGCGCTCCGCGCACTTGTCCAAAAGTATGACAATGACCAACACGCCTTCAAAATCTATCTAATTGCAGGAGGATATCAGTTTTTGACTAAACCTGAATACCACGACATTTTGGGTATATACTTAAAGCAAACTTCTAAAAAACAACTTTCCAAAGCGGCTCTTGAAACACTTGCTATCATTGCTTACCGACAGCCCACTACCAAAAATGAGATAGAACAAATCAGGGGCGTAAGTTCAGACTATGCCGTACAAAAACTACTCGAAAAAGGACTTATCGCCATCGTAGGCAAGGCAGAAACAGTAGGACACCCGCTATTGTATGGGACTTCAGAGCGGTTTATGCGCTATTTTGGTATCAACGCGCTCTCAGACCTACCACAGCCAAAAGATTTTGCCTTGCCTGCCCTCGCTACAGAGGAAGAAATGAAGGAGGAGAAATAAATAAATAATTCGTTACTGTAAAATTTTCGTATAAACCATTTTGGTTCTCCAAAAGTTATTGCAGAATATTCTGTAGAACAGGCTTCCAGCCTGTTCATCATTTAAAACAACAGGGTGGTATTACGGTTATCTGACATTTTTTGTCGATATTAAAAATATAGGGGCAGTCCCTTGTGGTTGCCCTTTAAAACATAAAAAAGAAACAGCTATTTGAGCCAAGCTCAAATAGCTGTTGTTTTTAGAATCCAGCAAAGTCATCAAACCCGCCCTCATCTCCGTAGTCGTCATCATCATCATCAAAGTCCTCAAGGTCTTCGAGGTCTTCCAACTCCTCAAAGTCTTCCATGTCCTCCATGTCTTCGAGGTCTTCGTCATCATAGTCGTCTTCGAAGTCATCTCCAAACTCGTCGTCGAGGTCGTCTTCGTCATCTTGTGGTTCTTCGTCGTGTTCATCATCATACGCGAACTTAACGCCACCCACGTAAGGATTGTTTAAGGCTAAGAAGGGGAAATCTTGATGCAACAGTAGTGTCTGTTTCATAAAATAGTGTTTAAAGGATAGTGTTTTTAGTATTCGGGTGCAAAAGTACAAATTTTAACACTTTCCCAAAAATTGCATTGATTTTTTTTTTGATTATTTTTGTAAAATGGAATTTTTAACACGAAAATTAGCCGAAAGGCAACAAAATGGTACGCTTCGGACGCTTTTTGTCCCTGATGGTTTGGTAGATTTTGCTTCAAATGATTATTTGGGCTTTGCGCGGTGGGTAGGCAAGGGTGAAACTATGCGTGGCTTCGGAGGCGCGACAGGCTCGCGCCTTATATCAGGCAACACAGCTCAAGCAGAAGCATTGGAGGCGCAAATTGCTACTTTTCATGGGGCAGAGGCGGGGTTACTTTTCAATTCGGGCTATGATGCCAATGTTGGGCTTCTTGCCTGCCTCGCAGGAGAGCATGATGTGTATCTTTGCGATGAACTGATACACGCAAGTATGATAGATGGCACGCGCCTCAGCAAAGCCACAAAAATCCGATTCAAGCACAATGATATGCAAGATTTAGCCCAAAAGTTGGTCTTCGCAAAGGAGCAAACAAAGGCTAAAAATGGCAATGTACTCATTTGTGTAGAATCTGTCTATTCTATGGACGGAGATATGGCTTCGCTCAAAGCTATGGCAGACCTTGCCTGCCTGCATGGGGCATACCTGATAGTAGATGAAGCGCACGCTACAGGCATCGTAGGCAAGGGCGGGGAAGGATTGGTACAGCATCTTGGTTTGGAAAAACAGGTTTTGGCGCGTGTGCATACGTTTGGCAAAGCACTCGGTGCGCATGGCGCGGTCGTACTGGGAAGTGCGGTCTTGAAGGCGTATCTTGTGAACTTTGCGCGGTCTTTTATTTACTCTACTGCCTTGCCTGCCCACAGCCTATCGGCTATCGCCCTTGCCTACCAAGCGTGCGAAAGCCCACGATTTCAGACAGAGCGGACAAAGCTATTTGAGAACATAGCGACTTACAAACGATTGGCAAAAGACCTTGCCTACCCTGCGCTGCAGTCTGCTACAGCTATTCAGGGCATAGTCATCAGAGATGCCTCCAAAGCCAAAGAGATGCAGAAAGACTTGCAAGAGGCGGGCATTTATGTCAAGGCAATTCTCAGCCCTACAGTCCCCGAAGGTACAGAAAGATTAAGAATTTGTTTGCACAGTTACAATACTTTGGAGGAATTAGAAAAATTATTTGCTATCTTGCACAAAAAAAATGTATGACAGATTTTGAAAATATAGACGACCTTAGCATAGAGGAGTTGCGGGCTTATTGTATGGTTTTGAGAGATAAAAATACCGTTTTGCAAAATGCCCAAGTACAGCTTGATGTAGTAATGACTGCCTCCAAGCAAGGCTTTTGGTATTGGCACAGCGATACCAAAGAAACCTTTTATAGTGCCGAATATTACCGTATTTTGGGGTATGAGCCAAATGAATTTAAGCCTTCTTATCAACTTTGGACAACTTTGGTACATTCGGACGACTTGCCACACATCACAGACCTTCAGGCAAAATTTGTGGCAGGTGAGATAGAAAATTATGACGTAGAATTTAGAATGAAAACCAAACAGGGCGACTACAGGTGGTATATGACTAAGTCAGCTAAGATAATCAAAGAAAATAAGAAAGTTTTGATGCTCGGACTTGTGATAGATATACACGAACACAAGGAATATCGAATAGCACTTGCAGAAGAAAAAGCACGCCTACAGCTCGCCCTTGATACAGCCGAGCTGGGTATATGGGACTGGAATTTGGAAACGGGCGCGTATTACCATACCCGCAATTATTTTGCGCTTTTGGGCTATGCTGAAAATGAAATATCACCCAACTACGCACAATGGGCAGAGAGCATACACCCTGATGACAAAGCGCAAGCCGTAAAACTTGAAATGGAGTGTGTGGCAGGCAAGCTCGAACACTATCAGATTGAGTACCGTATGCACACCAAACAAGGCGCGTACAAATGGTTTTTGTGTGCTACCAAAGTTTTGGCAAAAGACGAGCAGGGGAAAGCGACACGCATGATTGGCATTATAAAAGACATTGACCACACCAAAAATACCGCACTTGCTTTGAAAGAAAGTGAAGAAAAATTTAGACTTTTGATAGAACACAACTCTGCCTCTGTCTGTATCTTTGATACAGAAAAATATTATTATGTGAATCCACGCTTTTTGCGTACTTTTGGCTACCGATATGCTGACATGGAGCGCATCACACCCCTCGATATCATACACCCTGACATAGAAACGGACATTACCACTACCCACAAATACGTAGATAAAGGAGGTACTGCCAGACATAACCGCTACGAACTAAAAGCCATCACAGCAGAAGGCGAAACTGTTTGGGTAGATGTAACAACGCTACCGATACAGTATCAGGGCAGGCAAGTCAATATAGCCACTATGTACGACATCACAAGGCGCAAAGAATTTGAAAACGAAATCAAAGACAAAAATGAAGAACTCCTTGCCTCCCAAGAAGAACTCAGGCAAAATGCTGAAGAACTACTTGCTATGAATGAATCGCTGGAGGTCGCTAAAACCCAACTCGAGCAATTACTGGAAAGCGAAAAAGCCATCAACGAAAAAGTAGAGCGCAAAAATTGGGATTTATACAGACAAAAAAAAGAACTCCGAAACACCTTAAAACAACTGCAAGAAACGCAAGAACACCTCATTCAGTCTGAAAAACTTGCCTCGCTTGGCGTACTTGTAGCGGGTACAGCCCACGAATTGAACAATCCTATCAACTACATCAGTACAAGCGCACAAGGATTGCAGTACAGTTTTGAAGATATACAAAGTATTTTAGCAAAATATGCGACTATAGATGCCTCAAATGTAACCCAAAAATTAGCTGAAATCAATCAAATAAAAAAGAAACTCGACTTTGAGGATTTATTGAGCGAAGTCAGTGTATTGCTTCATAACATACAGGCAGGCGCAAACCAAACTGCCGATATAGTCGCAGGTTTGCGGACATTCTCAAGGGTAGAAGGTGGAGAGTTGGATACAGTGAATGTCCATGAAGTCATAGACCAGTCGTTGCTCATTTTGCACAATGAATACAAATATGACATGGAGTTAGAAAAAAGTTTTACACTTCAAAATCCCTTCACAAAAGCCCTTACAAGCAAACTTGGACAAGTTTTTGTGAATATCATCAAAAATGCTATAGATGCCATCAAGATGAACCCCGCACCCAAAGAAAAAGGTAAAATCCAAGTCAAAACCTATCAAATAAATACACAAGAGGAGGCGTTTATAGCTATAGAAATACAAGACAATGCCGAAGGCATACCCGAAGACATCAAAAAACATATTTTTGAACCCTTTTTTACTACCAAAGAAGTAGGCAAAGGCACAGGACTTGGGTTGTCTATCTCACTTGGAATTATAGAAAACTTTGGTGGTAAAATAATTGTTGAATCTAATGTTGGAAAAGGTACAAAATTTATCGTATATTTACCGCCCATTAAGTAGCAAGCATTTTACACCACC
>JAAFJK010000302.1 GCA_013298105.1 Cytophagales bacterium | reverse complement strand
TGCCAACCGAATAGCTACTGCTGACTTGTCCACTGAAACTGTACTCATCAGCACTATAGCAAATAACAGCTATACTGTAAGGCTTATCAGCCTTACGGCAGGCGATTATGATGGGACTATTTCTATCTATCCAGGTCCAGAACCCCAGAGAGATTTGTGCTTGAATGCCGTATCTGTGAATATAGGCACTTGTGATTTTCAATTTGATGTGGACAATAGCTTTGTACATAATGAAGCAAATAGTTTGGCTATCAACTGTGGACAAGGTCTGCAGACTATAAGTGCAGATGGTTGGTTGAAAGTAGATTTAGCCCAAAATGTACGTATCAGGGTAGAATATACAAATACAAATAAAAATGCCTCAATACAAGCCTACAGTGGTACCTGTGGGAATTTGACACTTGTGGACTGTGCTGACCTATTCAATGGAAGTGCAACTGCTGAGTATTTGGAATTTATCGCCAGTATTGCAGGGACAAATACTTACTATATCCGAATTGCGAATATAGAAGATACACAAAGTATGTCTGGCGATGTGTGTATAGAAGAAGTTATCCCACGCGACATTTGTGCTGATGCACGAAATCACCCAGCCCAAATTCGTGTAGGCGATTGTGGGGTAAGGGTAAGTATGCCTGCCACTTTTGATTTTGATTCTCCTTTGTGTACTCCTGCAACTCCTGGAGATTTCAATAACTCTTTGCTAAAGTATGTAGCCGCAAGCAATACAAAAGTGCGTGTAGAGTTATCCTATACAGGCGTAGCAGGTTTGGCTATCTACACCATAGCCGCTCCTTGTGTCAAAACGTTGGTAGCGGCTGATGCCTGTATCAAAGATGTGGCTTCTACAGACATAGCTTATTCGTTTGATGCCACGTCAAGTACTACCTATTACATAGAAGTCTTAGGTGATAAAAACGGTTTCAATGCTTCCTTGTGTCTTTATGAAGATGCCAAAAAATCAGAAGACCTTTTCTATGCCGCGAATGTCTTAGACCCCAATGGGTTGGATTGTGGCAAAAATTTCAATGTCTTGGCAAACTATGAACTTGGTGGAGTAGCCAATGGTACAACTATGTCAAAGTTAGCCAATCCTTTGGTGGGTTGCGCAGGTACTATAAACGCTACCGCAGATGCTTGGGGAAGTTTTCAGATAGCTACTGCCCCCACCAATGGTCTTTTGGTAGAATTTGACAACAATGACGGCAAAAATAGTACCACACCACTGAATGTAGCTTTGCAGGTATTCAAGGGTGGACTAACTCAAAATGCTGTAGATATAGATGACAACAGTTGCGCATTAGCTAATGGGGCTACCACCTCTATCAATGTAAACTCGATAGTAAAAAACCTCTCAGTGGATCAAGTTATTTCAGGAGGCACAACCGTTTGCGGTGCCGCCAGTTTATTTAGTCAGAAATGGGTGCGCTATGTGCATACCGCACCTACACAGTTTGTAAGGGTTGCTTTTAAAGGTACCACCACAGGTAGGTTTGCAGTAGATGTTTACAACAATGGAGTTTGCCCACCTTCAGCCGCTATAGTATGTGGTGCTAAAGGGACTTCTATAGGACATGGTGCTTTTCCTGACTTGGCTACTGCCGAATTTAATGCTGTCAATGGCTCAGTGTATTTTATTCGTGTAACTTCTCAAGCTAACATCGTAGGTGACATATCTGTAAATATTACCAGCGAGCTTGTACCTATGGGTTGCTCAAACAGCGTAGTAGAAGGCAATGAGTCAGTATTGCTTACGGGTGCTTCGTTCACAGACAATACCCAATATTATTTCCGTGTAGCCATCATACAATCTGCCACAAGAAGCGTAGCAGGCAGGGCTTGTATCCGCAACAATGATATTCCACAAGGAGATATATGCTCAAATGCTTCAGCACTTTTGATAGGCGATTGCGACATAGATTTTGACCTTACAGGAGATGTAGGGGGAGAGGATAGATTTTTTAACAATCAGACGGTACCTGCGGGTGGATTTTCGCCTGTAGCGCGTGATGGTTGGTTTACTTTTACAGCTACCACAAGCCGTACTACAGTAGAATATACTCAGAATGGACTTGATATGGTCTTAGAAGTTTATCGTGGAAATTGTACTTCTTTGACAAGAGTAGCTAACTTTGCAACAGGTGGATTGTGGGCTGATGAACTTATTTTCCCTGCTACTGGTGTGGAGAAATTTGTGGTCAATAGCGTGCCTGGCATTATATATTTTGTGCGTATCATAAAAAAAGGCGCACCAGGTCCGGGCGATTTGCTTGGCAAACTCTGTATCTATAATACAGTAGCGCGTGATGCCTGTATAGACAATGATTTATTGACACTCACAGTGGGTGATTGTAACAGGACTGTGGATATTCCACGTACCTTTGACTCTGATGCGTCTGGTTTCCCTAATCCAATTCCTCCACTTTACAGAAGCTTCGTTACCAATTTACCTGTCCCTGAAGTGGGTGGTTCATTGGTACAATTCACACAATCAGCTTGTGAAACACCTACCAATACAGGTGCTAACCTAAATCCTACTCAAGTCAATTCAAGAGATGGTTGGTTTAGGTTCATTGGAAATGGCAGCGAGGTTACTATCACACTTACCACTACTTCGGCTGTTGCCAACCCTTCTATAGTAGTTTATACCGCCCTGCGAAGTGTAGGACCCGTAAACTGTGGTACAGGTCTGAATGGTGCAAATAATCCTGACAACCAGTATGCCTGCGCAAACAACGTTACTGCCAACGCACCTCAAACCGAAGCCGTAACCTTCCGTACCAATGGAGGGCAACAATATCTCATACGCATCATAGATTTGAATGCTTCAGGAAGTACAGATATGACAGGCGTGATGTGTATCTCTGATGGACGAAATGACTACAATAATCCTTGCCTAAATAGCCTTACAGGACCACGCAGAGTAAATATAGGCAGTTGTAGTGTACCACTGAATGTAACGAATGACCCTATGTTGGGAACAACTTGCTACGCGCCTGGTACTGTGATAGCGGGAGGTAACTATGATGATGATAATGCGGGTACAGCTTGCGACAACTGTATAAATAGAGACGCATGGGCAAGTATCACAAGACCTTTTGTGTGTGATACAGTCCTTGTGAAGCCTACACCCATCATCACTACTGTAGCAGGCAGTGGTGGTACTCAAATCATCTCTTGTCCGCGCCCTTACAGAATTAACCTTGGGACTGATGGTGCCATAGGTGGTACAGGCACAGCACAAGACAAGTGCGAATGTGGTACAAATGCTACCAATAATTGCGCTCCCCCTCCTTTGAACTCAGCCCCTGCGGCTGGCGTTGGTTGTACTTGTGCTGCAGGCTATGTATGTACGAATGTAGCTGGAGTAGATAAGTGCATACCTGCGGGTTATCAATATAATTTAGGTCCAAATGGTGTATATGACTCCAATGGATTTGATGATTATTTTGAGCCTATAGTGGTTGGTGGCACGTGTCCAGCCCCTTATTCAGTATTTTTAGGTGCAGATGGTGTAGTTGGTGGTAGTGGGATAGATGCTGATGTGTGTGTATGCGCACAACAAACCATACGCCCTACACACTCCAACAGCTTTACGATAGAATATGACAACCGAAATGGTATCTCGGGCGTTGCCTCAGATTTCTCCATGATAATCTATCAAACTACAGACTGCAATGATGAAAATGCTTTCACAAGAGTAGCCTGCTTGCCTGCCAGCGTACCTCTACCCGCCAATGTAGAAAGAGTGGAAAGGCACACCATCACAGGACTCCCTATGGCACACAGCAGTGGAGGTGAAACCTATTTTGTGCGCGTAATCAATAGAAATACTGGACAAACACTCATAGGCAATCTTTGTACTTACTTTGGAGGTACACTCGCTACAGCTTCTTGTGGTACATTTCCAGTAAATACATACGGAGAGATTGAAGGAGAATTTAAAAACTTTACGATGCCTGTAGAAACTACAGATCCGCAGCGAAATTTACCTTCAACTACCATACCCAACTGCGTATTGCCTGGAGGTAGTACCCCTGCTTCAGTAAGCCCCAATCCCATACGTGCAGACGCTTGGATGGAGTTTACAGTACCTGTAGGTTCAAACTACAGTGGGGTAAGTGTCCAATTTGACAACAGCAATGCCATACCTTTGCGCAATGTAGCCATAGCCATTTATACTTCTCCAGAGATACCTACAGGCAATACAAGTGTCAGAGATAATGGGCGAACTAATCTTTCCTTAAACTGTAGAACCTATGGAGAGGTAGATCCTAATCCACTCAATACACCCAACAGGGGGGGGTTATTCTTGTTGGATTGTCAAAATACAGTATTGACTGGCAATGAAACTTCTACTTTCAATATCAGCTACAACAACGGCGCACAACCTTCTACAGTACCCACAAACATAGCACGTACTTACTATGTCCGCGTGATGAATGTCCACAATGAATCTACACCCACAGGATTTACAGGGCGTATAAGGGTATTCCCCAATGCTACCTGTCAATTAGGAACAGAAATGGTGCTTGATGGCGACTTCAATATGTGGCCTGCTATCAACTATCCGCTGGGTGTGCCTGATAATATGGCAGTAGCCAATACGCAGGCAGGTGTTGCAAACTTTAATGCACAACGCGGAGCGGCTATCATGGCTATCCCTAACCTGAACACAAGCGGTCCACTATTTGACCCCTATCCCAATGATTTAGATGGTGTCTTTGGCTCAAACCCTGTAGCACCCAATCCTATCAATACAGGTGTAGCAAGATATGCTACAGACTATGGCTATATCAGAGAGTCAGGTACATACCAAAGCGGTAGGCAGACTATCCGTTATCAAGATGCACGCGGTGCTACAGAGTTCAACCCTGAAGGATTGTATTCTGTTCGCCAAAGTCCTTGGACTCTTAAGCAAGACTGGTTTGGATTTGCTGTTGGATTCTCGGGTTATGGTGGAAGACCTGGTGGTGGCGAACCATTGGCAAGCTATTGCTTGACAGGAGGAGCAGGTGCTGGCAATGAACCTTGTGGCATCACTTCGCTACAAGCCAATACCTCTGAAGCCGTAACCACAGTGGGTAGTTTTAATACAGCCATCACCGCAAACGATGTTAACCCTGGTCGTATAGGACCCTACGACTATACAGAAGATGGCTTACCCGCTACTTTTCCTGAAACAGCCGCTTCAAACTTTATGATAATCAATGGCTCTTATAACCCCGCAGGTGGATTGCCTCCTGGCAAAGTTTGGTGCCAAACTGTTTCGCGTGCGAGTACAGACTACAATGACGTAAGCTATTACATATTCTCTATTTGGGTACAAAATATGATAAGTGTAGGACGAAACCTTGATGTACCTCAAATGCGCCTTACGGTTTGTGATATGGAAAATCCAAGCAGTCCAAGTAACTTTCCTGCCGAAAGAGATATTTATACAGACGTAAACGGAGACTTGAACTCAAACGAACAGCGTATCACGCGCCTTCCTGGTGTTACAGATGTTAGTACAACTGATGCCGCATTTACACCCGCAGGTGGTATTGCACCTGGACTATTTGGTGAGGAAAATACAAATCAAAGAGTCCGTCATTTGCCAAGACCAGGCATCAATCGTACTTTCGCACTCGTTTCGTCAGGTGCGCGTCCCCCTTCTTATGGTGCCGCAATGCCTTGCAATCTTAGCCAAAATAATGGCTGGACAGACCCCGCAGACAACGTAAACGAAAGTGCCAATGCACGTCTTAAAATTTTGGGTGCTTCTTTCCTTATACCCGAACGCCCCGACAACTGGGTGCTGATACGTTGTATTTATCGTGCGCCTCGTACCGTAAAAGAGATGAATCTTTGCATTGAGAACTTATCACTTACCAAAAACGGCAATGACATAGGATTGGATAGGATTAGCTTCCGCAAGTGTTTAGCCGCCAATGCCGAAACTTTTGATAGACTACTCAAAGGCGATCCTTGCGCACTTGCTACCACAGGTAGAGCCGTAGGTATTCCTTTGACTGCCCAAATCATAGATTTGTCTGCCACACTTTTGGGCGATAAAGTGGCTGTAGTATGGACTACCATTACTGAAAATACTACCAGCCACTATCAGGTACAAAGAAGCACAGATGGTATAAACTTCAAAACCATCACTACAGTAGATGCCAAAGGAATGCCACAATACAACAATTATGAAGCGATAGACCAAAATCTACCACTTGGCGTGAAAATCATTTACTATAGATTGATTATTGTGGATAAAGATGGTTTGGAAAGTAAGAGTTCTATAGCTTCTGTAGAGATACCCAATATTGAGCATTTTGATTTGAAGCTCAAGCCCAATCCCATCAGTCGCGGAAGTGAGTTTACCTTGCAGTTCCACGCACCACAGACTGGGGAGGCAAGTATTTCAGTTACTGACCTTATGGGCAATACCCAAATGCGCAAAATTGTAGCTGTAAAAGAAGGCGCAGAAGAAGTTACTTTGAAATCAGGTAATCTCAAAGCTGGACTTTACATCGTGAGGTTGGCACAGGGCAACAAAGTGGCTACTAAAAAATTGATAATTAACTAATGCTCAGTCTTTGCTAATTATTCGTTAAAAAAGACCGCGAACAAATAAAAAAGATTAGCCCCTATTTCAATTTTGGAATAGGGGCTTTTTTTATCGAGGCTTCTTAGTGGTCAGTCTTAGTTAAATGTTCGTTTTTTTTCGGTTGGCAATCCGCTTGCGGTTGTCAATCCGAAAGACTGACCACTTAGTGGTCAGTTTTAGTTAAATGTTCGTTTTTTTTCGGTTGGCAATCCGCTTGCGGTTGTCAATCCGAAAAAAGACCGCGAATAAGGAATGAAAATAAAATAACATGATAATTTCACTCACGCGAAGCCACGCTGTAAGCGTCTGTTGGTATTGCTTAACCGCGTAAAAAATCGATAACAGACGCTTACAGCGTGGCTAAATATTCTCAAGTTATTTTTTACTCGTTCCTTATGCACCCGCAAAGCCAACATTTTCCTTTTCCATTACTTCACGAATACGCGCTATGAAAGTTTTTGAATCACCTCCGAGTATATCGGTAGGCAAGGCAAAAGGCAGATAATCTTGCAGACTTGTTTGCAAAACCTGTAATTGAACCAGCCCCTTTTTCCAATCTGTAGGCGGAAGCCCCAAATAATCAGCTATCGTGTCGCCCAAAAGATGGCGCATATAAGTAGGCGCAAGCTGGTAAGGAAATCGCTCATTCAGGTACTTTACAAGGGTGGCTGTCAATGCCTTGCCTACCTCCGAAGCCCGAAAATGCCTATCTGCTATGGTCTTATCAAGCCAAAAGGCTTCTTTAGCCGTCTGCGGCATCGTATGCTCCAACAAGCCCAAGCCCTTGCCTACCACGCGCCAAAGTGCCAACAGTGCTTCGCGGTCTTGTGCCGTAACGCTGTAGCCTATTTTTTGCATACCTCTGAGGACTATCCAACTGAAGGCAAAGTTCGTACCGAGCATATCTTCTTGATTGATAGGCAAGCCCCATGTCATGTCCCACGTAGGCAAGGTACGGACTTTTTGGCGGACAAGTGCGTGTATCAGTCTTACTTGTGCTATACTCACCCAAGCCTTGCCTGCGGGCAGGAAGCTATCGGCAGTCAAGACATCAAGCACAAACTTAGTGGTTTCGAGTAGCCTTTTTTCAGTCTTGTCTTGGATACGTGCCGAGAGAAATAGCACCTGCGCCCCATACTCCCCCGCATAACAATACGGCAACGAGAGAAGCCCCAACATACCCAAATAAGGTTGCGCATTTTGTTCAAAAAAATGCTGTGCGTGATTTATTTGGGCTACTTGGGCAGGCAAGATAGGTTGTATGACAGTTTGGAAATAGGCTTGGACAAAGGCAGGCAAGTCCGTAGCTGCAGCGAGTTCAGCATTCGTTTGGATTGCCCAAATCTGTTTTAAGAGTTGTGCAGGCGAGGCAGTTTGCCAAATGGAGGCTATGGTCTGGTCTGCAACCATATCGCCTTCTAAGCGAAGTGCGTCAAGTTCAGTTTGGGTAGGCAAGTGCATATAAGAAGTTTACAAGTAATTTGAAAATGAAACTACCCTATTAAACTGCTTGATGCAGCAGGTTGTTTGCAAAGTGAGCAAAGCGAACAATCTCGTGGTTCGCTTCGCTCAAGAGGACAAAGTACGCGCTTTTTCCTCTCCACAAAAATTGTCAGACAACCAGAAAAAGTTGGTTCTTAAAAAGTTATTACGGAATGGGCTATAGCACAGGCTTCCCGCCTGTCGTTTTTAAGTCATAAACAGGCTGGAAGCCTGTGCTACAGTTTTTTTTTCCGCAATAACTTTCAAAGAACCGTTATTTTTTACTCGTTCCTAAACTACGCACTTTGGTAAGCATACACAAATTCATTTGCTACAAACCACTCCAAAGAAGTGGGTGTAGTGCTTTGTGCATCTCTCTGATAATCATTCAGATACAAGCCGTCATTCAGGCTTTTGAACAGTTCATTGTAGCCATCAGCTATGGTTTCAGGAATACCATTTTGCACCATACCTGCTTTAGCATCTTCATAACTGAAAGTAACATATTTCAGGTCAGTTTTGCCAATACCTGTGCCAATGATTTGGGCTACTTCGTCCATATTCAGGTCTGCCGCGCCTGCTACAAAAACGTGCTGGAATCCTTTGAAATCCAATGAAAGCAAATGTTTTACGGCTACTTCAGCAATATCTCGCGTGTGTACCAAAGGCGTTTTCACGTCATTGCCCAAAGAATATCCAAAAATCCCCATGTGCTTTATCATGCCTATCAGTGCAAAAAGATTTTGCATAAAATAGCCTGCGCGAAGACTCAATATATCCAAGTTTGGAATAGCTTTGAGCATCTGCTCAAACTCATACAAGCCTGTTACGGGACCCGCACCTTCTGGCAAATGTGCGCCATTGGAGCTTAAAACGACTACTTTCTGCACACCCGCCTCGCGGATGGCATCTGCTATCGACTTGCCTACCTCGCGCTGATAAGTGCGCCAATCAGTTGTCAAGTCCCATTTAGGAGGAATTACTGCATATACAGCCGTTGCCCCTGCAAATGTCTTGGCTAAAAACGTGCTGTCTTCCAAGTTTCCTACAGCGATTTTCGCGCCTTGTGCCGCAAAATCTTGTAATTTTTCGGCACTTCTGCCTATTACAGTTACAGGCTTGCCTGCCTTTAAAAGTGCTTCGGCAATTTCTTTGCCTGTGTTGCCTGTTGCGCCTGTGATGACGTACATAAGATATAAATGGTTTAGTGAATGTTTCAATTAAAAATACATACTTGTATGTATGTTTGTTTTTTCAAAAAATGCCCCGCGTGATTTGGGGCTTTTTTAGGTTGCTTTGAGTGAGTGTAGATAATCTTTCAGCGTCTGCATACTTGATTGAAAGGCAGGCAAGCTATTTTTGACTTTGCCCAATGAAAAGCTACCTTCTAAACTCGCTATGATAAATGAGGCTAAATTTGTTGGAACTATATCATTTTTTATTTCTTTTTTGTCTATGCCTTTTTGTAAAATCTGGCTGATGAGGTCTATTTTTGTATCAATGATGTAAGCAAGTTTTAGCCTAAATTTCTCATCTATAGTGGACATCTCTTGCATCAAATTGTTCAAGGGGCAACCCAAACCCACGTTTTCTGTATTTGCCATCTGTGCTATTTTGTCCAATGTATTTGTGATTTGGTCTATGCTGTTGCCTGTTTTTTGAAGTGCCTCCTGCCAATGACTGATGTACATAGGTTGCAAAATTTCTTCTATAATAGCATAACCCATACTGGCTTTATCTGGAAAATAGTGATAAAAAGCCCCTTTTGTGATACCCAATGTACTGATAACTTTGTCGGTGCGCGTAGCTTGGAAGCCATGTTGATAGATGGCTTGGAAGTTTTTTTGTAATATAGCGGCGCGTGTATCCATGTTGGTTTGTTTGATGGTGCAAATATATACATACCAGTAGGTATGTTCCAAATTTTTAACAGTTTTTAACAAATTGGCTGGTAGATAAAAAGTGAGTAAACTATTAAGCACATTTATTTTTGATAAAAATATACAACATATTAAATAAATTACTATTTTTGCACAAATTTTCTTAATGCCCCTACTGGGGCAAACATTTTAAATATTAAACCAAATGTCTGACCTAAGAAAACTGCGCAATATCGGCATATCTGCCCACATTGACGCAGGTAAAACGACAACCACCGAACGCGTCCTTTATTATACAGGACGCACGCACAAAATAGGCGAGGTGCATGAAGGCGCGGCTACTATGGACTGGATGGAGCAAGAGCAAGAGCGTGGTATCACTATCACATCTGCCGCTACTACTACCCATTGGAACTATCCTACAGAACAAGGTAAATCTATTGCGGATACGCAAGAGTATCAAATCAACATCATTGATACGCCTGGACACGTGGACTTTACTGTAGAAGTAGAGCGTTCTATGCGCGTACTTGATGGTGCAGTGGCACTGTATTGTGCTGTATCGGGTGTAGAGCCTCAGTCTGAAACTGTTTGGAGACAAATGGACAAATACCGTATTCCTCGTATCTGTTTTGTGAACAAAATGGACAGAGCAGGTGCGGACTTCTTCAAAGCTGTGAATGAAATCAAAGAGAAGCTGGGCGCAAACCCTGTTCCTTTGCAAATCCCTATCGGTGCTGAAGATACATTCAAAGGTGTCGTTGATTTGATTTTGAATAAAGGCATTATTTGGAATGAAGAAGACAAAGGTATGACTTACAAAGTCATTGAGATTCCTGAAGATTTGAAAGAAGAAGCGGCTCAATGGCGTACAAACTTGGTAGAGGCGGTAGCTCTTTATGACGAAAATCTCTTTAACAAGTATGATGCAGACCCTGAGTCTATCACTCCCGCAGAGATGCGTGCCGCTATCCGTGCCGCTGTGATTGATATGTCGTTCTCGCCTGTAATGTGCGGTTCGGCGTTCAAAAACAAAGGCGTACAAGCGATGCTTGATGCAGTAATTGCTTACCTTCCCTGCCCGCTTGACTTGCCTCCTGTAGTAGGTACAAATCCCGAAACAGAGAAAGAAGAGGAACGCAAACCTGACGACAAAGAGCCTTTTACAGCTTTGGCGTTCAAAATCATGACTGACCCTTATGTGGGACGTTTGTGCTTTATGCGTGTATATTCAGGCAAACTTGATGCAGGTTCTTATATCCTAAACAACCGTACAGGAAAAAAAGAGCGTATCTCACGCCTATTGCAAATGCACGCCAACAAACAAAATCCTATAGATAAAGTTGTGGCAGGCGATATTTGTGCAGGTGTTGGTTTCAAAGAGATTCGTACAGGTGATACACTCACTACTGAAGACCACCCTTTGATACTTGAAGCGATTACGTTCCCTGAGCCTGTTATCGGCTATGCTATCGAGCCTAAAACTCAAGCTGACGTGGATAAATTGGGTGCGGCTTTGGCTAAATTCTTGGAAGAAGATCCTACTTTCCGTGCTGAAACTGACCAAGAAACAGGACAGACTATCATCAAAGGTATGGGAGAGCTTCACTTGGAGATTATCCTCGACCGTATGAAGCGTGAGTTCAAAGTAGAAGTGAATCAAGGTGCGCCTCAAGTGGCTTACAAAGAATGTATTACCAAAACTGTAGAACACAAAGAAGTTTACAAAAAACAAACAGGTGGTCGTGGTAAATTTGCGGACATCGTGTTTGAAATCGGACCCCGCGAAGACGGCAAACAAGGTCTTGAGTTTGTAAATGCTGTAGTAGGTGGTGCGATTCCCAAAGAATTTATCCCTGCTGTGCAAAAAGGTTTTGACCAAGCAATGTCTAATGGTCCTTTGGCTGGCTACCGCGTAGATAGTATGAAAGTAAAACTCGTGCATGGCTCTTACCATGATGTCGATTCAGATGCACTTTCATTCGAACTTGCGGCACGTTTGGGCTTTAAGGAGTCGGCAGGCAAGGCAGGTCCAAAAATACTTGAGCCTATCATGGGTGTAGAGGTAGTAACACCTGACGAATACACAGGTCCTATCACAGGCGATTTGAACCGCCGCAGAGGTATCATGAAAGGCATGGATTCCAAAAACAATGCACAAATCATCAAAGCAGATGTTCCTTTGTCTGAATTGTTTGGTTATGTAACGACTTTGCGTACTATCTCGTCTGGACGTGCTTCGGCATCTTTGACATTCTCACATTACGAACAAGTGC
>JAAFJK010000294.1 GCA_013298105.1 Cytophagales bacterium | reverse complement strand
GTACTGTAAAGCGCGTGATGTAGGCAGGCAAGGGCAGTCCTTTGATTACATTTGCCAAAATCCAAAACATAAACAGCAAACCCAAAGGTTTTAGGGCACGCTTGAACCGCCTTTGCATCAGCTCGTCATCAATAAAAATCCGAAGCAGAAAAGGCACCAACACCCGCAAAACACCATTCAAAATCCAACTCAACAACAACCCAAACAGCACGACACAAAACAGCCCAATATATTGGGCTATCGAAAGTCCAAAAAACGTGCGCTCTGCCCAATCGGGCAGTATTTGGAGCAGGTCGTCATCTATGAAAGGGAAGGTTTTGCGGTAGAGTTTATCGATGGAGGCTACCGTTTCTTGAGAATAAAACCATTGATTATTTGTTTTTTCTACATAAATCTCTGGCAGTCGGGTAGGAAAGGGCTTATAAATATGTTTTTTGGCAGTAGAGTCATAGTGAATCGGGTTGCGCGGTAGCTTTGTTTCGTCAAAATACAGCCCATTGGCATCTAATATCTGCTTCAGCTTAATGGCTAATTTTTGGGCTTCTTCTGCATTTTTGTAGGCAGGGTAAAGCGTAGTAGAAGCAAGCCGAAGGTCATAATGCTCAGGCGTAAGATGATTGTAATGCAAATATATGGTTTGGAAAGGCGAGAGCCTTGCCTGCGCATTTTTCTTTTCTTGCTCGATAGTAGCCGTCTGTGGGTAGGCAAGGTGTGGGACGCATAACACGAGCCACACGCTCAGGCGCATGAGGTACTGCATTGGATAGCTAAATACGTTTTTTTTGCAAAGATAACAAAATTATGTATATTGCTCAAGGGCTTTTTGCAAATAGCCTTTCAATGCCTCTGCCAAGTGTGGAGGCGAGATGACTTTGACTTGCCTGCCATACGATGCGAGGTCTTTTAGAAGGTCTTGGTTGTATTCTTCTACGCCTATACCATAATGCCCGACGTGCAAACGCAACTTGATGCAAAACTTGCCTACCTCACGCGGCAAAATTTCTTGAGTAGGGTGGAATTTTTTGTTCTCAAAATGTTTTTTATATTGAGGCGTGAAGGCAAGGACAACATCTTCTATAGTACCCTCTACTTCATTGATAAATGCGCCATAACAATTTAAAAATTTATTTGAATCATAAATATCGGTCTTCTCGATGTAGTTGTAGGGTTGTGGTTCAGGAATTTGCACTTTCTCGATTTTAGAAAGATTATAGAACTTGAGCCACCCATTTTCCAAGCCTTCTTCCACACTCCATTCATAGCCATCTTTCTCAAGTTCCGCACCTACTAAGTGCCATTCATTCCTAAATTCTTTGACAATGTATGGCACCACTACGCGCATAACGGGCGTGTCATCTGTGAGCTTTTGGTAGTCAAACGCTATGACTTGCTTTTCTCTAAGTGCTTTCAAAATGACAGGAATGTGTTGCAGACCTGCGGTTTGGGTGCTGTCCTCGATTTGAATTACTTTGCCTTTGCCCAAATCTTTCAAGACATCTAAAAATTCGTTTTGGCTCAACCCCAACGTGATACGCACTTCATGGAAGCGGTTTTCGTCTGTTGCTACATCTGTCAAAAGATTGCGGGAAGGCAAATCAGCGAATAGTACATATTTTTTAGTTTTACGATTGTATTCAATCTTGTAGCCATAAGAAGTGCGCAAGTCTATTATTAGCTCTTTGATAGGACGTTCTGTCAAAGAAAGTATTTTGCGTAACTCTTGCATGGTGCGTGCTTGTTTGCTCAAAAAGTCATATAATTTGCGCAAGTGCATCAAGCGTACAGAGGTAAAAAGAGGTAGATTCATGTTTTTGGGATTTAGTTTTGTGCAAAGCTATTCTTTTTATCGTGCTGAAATAAAGCACGATAAAAAAACTTGTACTTATTTTTTTGCGTGTTTGTGTGGCGTATCTCAAACAACATAGGTTTGCAGAAAAAAACTTAACCAAAAAAAATCATGGGTATCGTAACTGAAACTTCAAACAAAACTTTTCGCCTCATAGGAAGCATCAGCAGCGTGCTTGCTATCGTAATAGGGATTCCTTGCCTGCTCATCTCTTGGATGCCACTTTTGGGTGCATTGGCATATTATCCGAGCCTATTCGCGTTTGTGTGTGCAGGCGTGGGGCTGGTAATGGCTATCAAGGCTGGCTCAAGCACAGGTGCCTCTATCACGGGGCTTGTCATCACGCTCATAGCCCTTATGTTCTCTTGGGTATGGTTCAAAGGTATGAAAGAGGCAGATGCACGCTACGAAAAAAGAAGGCAGGAAAGGGGCAGGTAAGGCTAAAAACCTGTAAAGCCTCAAAACTTTATAGGTTTACTTAAAAATATCTGCAAATATTTGGTACTTTCAAAAGGAGTGGTATATTTGCAAAACAGAACTACAACATTTTAAAAACGCCTAAAAATATGGAAATGATGCTTAAAAGTAATGACTTCCAAGCCTTGCAGGAGGTTGCTGTATTTGCCCAAAGTAAGGGCATACATACACAAACTAATAATCTTTGCTTAAAGACTATTGGCGAATTATTGGAGTTGCAAGAACCTTTTTTTGTGGACTCTTACCAAAGAGGCTACAAGTGGGAAACACAACAAGTAACGGACTTGCTTGAGGATATTTATAACTTTGTGTCTAAAAACAATAGCTTTTATTGTTTACAGCCTGTTGTTGTCAAGCACAAAGATAATCAATGGGAACTCATAGATGGGCAACAACGTTTGACTACCATCTACATTATTTTGTCCTTTCTGCACAAAGAAAGATATAAAATGAACTACAGAACCAGAAAAGAAAGTGCTAACTTTTTAGAAACAATATCTGAAGCTAAAGGATACAGTGATTTCAATATATATATCAAAGATAAAGTAAAGAAAGATAATATTGATAACTATTATTTTTTTAATGCCTTCGTGACTATAGAAAAATGGTTTCAAAAAATTCCTGTAAAAGATGTTGAAAACTTCCATGAAAACCTTCTATATCATACCAAAATTATTTGGTATCACGTGGATAATGATGTTGACTCCCGACAAGTGTTTGCGCGTCTAAATAGTGGTAAAATTCCACTTACCAATGCTGAACTTATCAAGGCTTTATTTTTACAAGGTAGCAATACCAATAACTTGCTTCAAACAGAAATTGCGCAAGAGTGGGATAGGATAGAACAATCATTGCAAAATGATGACTTTTGGTTTTTCCTTAACAGCAATAAAAATCAAACGCCTACTCGAATTGAGTTTGTTTTTGATTTGATAACTGAAAAAGAAAAAGCAGAAAAAGCAGACGCTTATTATTCTTTTCGGAAATTTTTAGAAGTGAAAGAAGCACTACAGGATAAATGGAAGGACGTAAAAAGTGTATTTGCTACTTTACAAGAATGGTTTGAAGATAGAGAATTATATCATTATGTAGGTTTTTTACTAAATTTCAGCAAAAAAGTGCTTGATTTGATAAGTGAAAGCAAAAATAAACCTAAAAGTGAATTTAAATTTTATTTAAAAGATTTGATAAAAAAAGAGGTAAATTTGCAAATAGATGAGCTTGAGTATCCTAAAAATTCTTTACATATTAGAAAAATTCTTTTATTATTCAATGTGCAAACTGTGTTAGCAAGTAATAATATTCAAAACAGATTTGATTTTAATAAATTTAAAAATGAATCTTGGGATATAGAACATATACACGCTACTGCATCTGAAACGCCTAAAGAAAATATTGAGCAGGAAAAATGGTTGAATGAAATGATAGATTTTATAGATGATATCGAAAAAGAAAAAGTCAAAGAACTTTTAACTTTTGAAGAAAAGTATAAAAGAATATTAGAATGTATTGAATATGAAGATACTGATAATATTTCAAACTTAACCCTACTTGATTATAAGACAAATAGGGAGTATAAGAATGCTCACTTTCCTATCAAGAGACAGATTATTATAAGTAAAGATAAAAATGGTACATTTATATTACCTTGTACAAAAAATATTTTCCTAAAATATTACACAGATAGCAAGAATTTGAAGAACTCTTCTTGGAATGAAAATGATAGAAGTGCTTATACAGAAGCTATCAAGACTGTTTTAAACGATTTTTTACCAACCCAAAACAACTAATAAAAACCATGTTAAACGAAACCAATTACACTTTTTGGAAACTTATCAATGAATACAGCATAAGTATTCCCATGCTTCAGCGCGATTACGCACAGGGCAGGCAAGATGCTAAAACTGAGAGCATCAGAAAGACTTTTTTAGATGCTCTTATTGAGGCTATCAATACAGAACCAATCAAACCCATCAACTTGGATTTTGTTTATGGCTCTCTCCTTGATGAGTTTTTTATTCCCTTAGATGGGCAACAACGCCTTACCACCTTATTTTTATTGCATTGGTATTTGGCTGGCAAGACTGGCAACCTTATAAATGAGGAAATTGCTAAACGTTTAAAAGGATTTTCTTATGAAACTCGTATAAGTTCACGCGACTTTTGTCAAGCCTTGGTAGAAGCTAAAAATTTAGATTTTGCTTTAGATTTTGATAAAATCAAAATTTCACAAGCCATAAAAGATGCTTCATGGTTCTTTCATGCTTGGAAAAAAGACCCAACTGTACAAGCTATGTTAGTGATGTTAGATGCCATTCAAGATACTTTAAAAAAAGTTGCTACATTTCAACTTGCTTGGAAAAGACTAACTGAAGAAAATTGTATAACATTCCACTTCTTGCCTATGAATAACTTTGGCTTGACTGATGAATTGTATATTAAAATGAATGCAAGGGGTAAGGCTTTAACTGATTTTGAGAATTTCAAAGCAAAGTTAGAACAACGAAGTGAAGATTTTGAGTGGCAAAATAGTGGAAATAAGACTTGGCAAGAACTTTTAGATACAGATTGGGCAGATTTATTTTGGCAATATCGAAATAAAATCAATGACAATTATCTAATAGATGATGAGTATATGAACTTTTTTGAAGGTATGGCACTTTGCCTATATCCATCAGAAGCTAAATTAGATAGTAGGAATAATTTACTTTTTGATAAAGCTGAGCTAACTTTTATATTTGAAACATTAGAACAAATAAAATTAAAAATAAATGAAATAAATAATGAATTAAAGGATATGAATTTTTATTCTTTAGATAAAAGAAAAGAGCAAAATTTATTTGAAAACTTTATAAATGATGCAAATGGTAAAATAACCTATAAAAATAGGGTTTATTTCTATGCCTTAGCTGAATTTTTATTGAAATGGAAAAATGTAGAAGGTTTAGAAAATTTAAAGCCTTATATGAGAGTTGTAAGGAATTTGGTAGAAAATTTAGAGGTAACTAACAGTAATTTAGAAAATGTTACAAATTCAATAAAACATATAGTTGCATTAACAGGTGAAGATTTTTATACAAATTTAGCAAATGATAAAAGTAATATTGGAGGCTTCGAACAGCTCAAGGAAGAAAGATTGAAAGCAAAAATACTATTGCAAAACACTCAAAACCAAAAAGCTATCTTTGAAACAGAAGATAATGATTTTTTCAGAGGTAGAATAATTTTTGCACTTTTTTGTATAGATTCAGATACAGAAATAGATAAATTTGATGCAGTAAAGCTTTCAAACATAAACAATATTTTCATTACCTATTTTTCAGGCAATAACTTTTCAAATGATATAAGGAGAGCATTTTTTACAATAGAGAAGAACGATTTTTATAATTATTGGTGGTCTTGGAGCTATACAACTGACACACAGAAGCGATGCCTAATAGAAAATATTACAGATTTAAAAAATAATTTTGTTTATGGTAACTGGAGAAGTTATTTCAAAATTTTGACTGTCCAAATGGTGAATACTAAACCTGAAGATATTGCTAAAAACTATATCTGTCCATCTGATATGCCTAATTGGAAACAAAGATTGATTAAAGATATTAATTTGCTTGATAAACATTGTCGAGGGCATTACATAGGAATATCTGCAGATGATAAGTTTTGTTTGTTGTTTGGAGATAAAAAAAGACCAAGTAGTGTTGATGTTTGTACGAAAGTAGTTTAGTGAAGCATTAAAAATAAATGGAATGATTTATAGCATTGGCAACGCCCGAATGGTGTTGAACTATGAATAGCCCCACATGAACTGTGGGGAAACTTGAATTTTGCACACATTTTAATAACATTCCATTTATTTTTTGCGTCCTACTTAACCCCCTGTTGTCCTTAGTTTGCAACTAAGCACTTGAAATAGATGCGGGGTTTGCAATCCGTAAAATGTAAGGCATTTTTCTACTGAGCTAATCTGCACTAAAACCAATTCTAAGCACAACAAGAGTTAATGCAAATATCTATGGCATTTTTGCGAACTGTAAAAAAAAAACTCCCATCAAAATAGACGGGAGTTCTTGTTTTACAGTAAAACAGTTCTTATTTCATGAATGAGCCAAACAAATTAGTCAAGTTAGCCGCGAGATTATTTTGTTGTGATTGTCCTTGTTGTGGTTGTCCTTGAGTAGCTGACGCAAGTCCACCAATAATATTCATAAGATTGCCCATACCATTTCCTTGTGAGAAACTCTGGGTTACGGTACTCAATACATTGCCTATAGCCGCTTGTCCGCCTTGATTGCTCATTAGACCAGCCACCATACCCATCAATCCACCACCTTGTTGTCCTTGTGCGCCTGCTTGTGAAGCCATTACGCCTGTAAGTGCAGTACCCAAGAAACTCATCAAAGGCGAACCACCTGCCGCTTGCGGGTTTTGTCCTTGTGCTTGGTTGTTAGACTTCATATAGTTGGAGATAAGGAAATACGCCGCAGTAGTAAGCGTAACAGCTATAGTAGCACCAGAAGCAAAGTTATTGGTAGGAATACCCAGTTTTTGGAAAATAGGGGCAAGTCCTACTTTTTCCAAGAAGTTGCCTGTTTGCTCTTTGGGTTGCCCTTCTGCAGTAACGAGTGCGTTGCCGCCCTCTTTGCTTGATTCTTGGTTTGCCGCTTCTACATATTGTTTTAGTGCATCAAACTGCTCAGCAGAGATACCCAATGCGCTGTTTATTTTTTGGATTTCAGCTACTTCGCTGTCTGTAAGTTTGCCATCAGCATAAGAAAGATTGAGCAAATCAGTAACGAGCGAAAACTTAAGTTCGTTGTCCTTAAATTTTGCGATATGCGCAGATACGTCTGCACTCCCTGTTTCTTGTACGGCTTTTGTAATCAAAGCACGATTGTCGTCAGAAAGGTTTGCGGCAAGTGCCATTTGCTCTACAAAAGCAACTTCTTCTTGAGAGTTATTGCGGTCTGCAGTAGCCGCACTTGCTACTACTATGAGGTAAGAGGTTCTGATGTCCTCATTTTCTTTGAGGAAGCTATTTTCATTCATAACGATTTTGTGAGAAAGTTTTATATTTGACTGCAAAGATAGGCAATCGCCTGAAAAAGCAAGCATGATATCGATAAAAGTGAGGGAATTATCGACAAAAGGCGATAATTCCCTTACGATACTGTGGCAGTTTACTTGGGGATAGTGAGTTGCCAATTCGGATAGAGTACATTCGGGTTGTTGCCGTATGCTTTCCATAGGTGTTTGTTTGCCTCAAAAATTTTCATGTATTTTGAGCCATCACCATAAAATTTTTCTGCGATTCCCCAAAGTGTATCACCATACTGCACTGTATAGACATTGCTGTTAGGCTTTACTTTGTGACCACCGCCGTCCTCCTCATCTTCTTCTTCTTCCTCCTCCTCGTCTTCTTCTTCTTCCTCCTCCTCCTCGTCATAGATTTCGAGTTGATCATCTACTTCTTCTACCCCTTCTACGTCTTGTAGAATTTTGATAGCTTTTTTGTGCGTGCGTTCGTCTGCGGCAGTCCCATAAATGCTTACAGTACCACCATCGACCTCGATATTAAGGTCTTCAATATCCAAGCCAGCCTCCTCGACAAGCGCGATTAAATCGTCAGCAGAGTTGCCTCCAAAGTCAAATACACCCATGATTGATAAAAATAAAATAAGGTTTAGTGTGCGCAAATGTAGGCATATTTTTTATTATACAAACATTTTCATTATTTTTTTTTCGCCTTGCCTACCCAAAACACCTTTTCTTTAAAAAGTATCATATAACCTACATAAAGTACAAAAAAAAGCAGAAAATAATTTTTTAATAGGGTTACTACATGGGTTTTGATTAAGAATTATAAAAATTTGTTTTTTTTTGCTATCTTTGCAATTCAGAAAATATCTCCTTATGACTCTCATAAAATCTATATCAGGCATCCGTGGTACGGTGGGTGGGAAAAGTGGTGAAAATCTTAGTCCGCTTGACCTCGTAAAGTTCGCTTCTGCTTACGGTGCTTGGCTCAAAACACAAACTCAAAACTATAAAGTCGTTATAGGGCGTGATGCACGCCTGTCTGGACAAATGATTACACAAATTGTGTCTGCCACATTGCAAGGCATGGGCATTCATATCTTAGATTTGGGCATCTCTACCACACCTACAGTAGAGCTTGCGGTGGTAGAGGCGCAAGCGGGCGGAGGAATCATCATCACTGCCAGCCACAATCCAAGCCAATGGAATGCCCTGAAGCTACTCAATGCACAAGGCGAGTTTATCAGTGCAGCAGAAGGACAACACATCATAGCACTTGCTGAAAATCAAGACTTTGAGTACGCCGAAACCCAAAATCTGGGAAGTTATCAAAAAGATACAGAAGAAGCCTATTTGCACAGCCATATCCAACAAATTTTGAAACTCCCACTGGTAGATGTAGAAGCTATCACCAAACGAAATTTTAGGATTATTGTTGATGCCGTTAATTCTTCGGGCGGCATAGCAGTACCGCGTTTGCTGGAGGCTCTCGGGGTAAAAGAAATTACCAAAATGTACTGCGAACCTACAGGCTCATTCCCACACAATCCTGAGCCTCTGCCCGAAAATCTGACTGAAATATCCCGCGAAATAGCCAAAGGTGGTTATGACTTGGGTATTGTAGTTGATCCTGATGTGGATAGACTTGCGCTCGTATGCGAAGATGGGGAAATGTTTGGGGAAGAATATACGCTTGTGGCGGTGGCTGATTATGTGCTTCGCCATAAGGCAGGTGCAACAGTATCGAATCTTTCTTCTACTCAAGCACTCAAAGACATTACCCAAAAAGCAGGACAACGCTATGAAGCCTCTGCGGTAGGCGAGGTAAATGTAGTCAAAAAAATGAAAGCACTCAATGCCGTAATAGGAGGAGAGGGCAATGGAGGTGTGATATACCCTGAACTTCACTATGGGCGTGATGCTTTGGTGGGCATTGCACTCTTTTTGACGCATTTAGCAAAAGAAGAAAAAAGCATGAAGCGTCTTTTAGCGACTTATCCCAAATATTTTATCTCCAAAAACAAAGTTTCGCTTACACCCGACATAGATGTAGATGCCATCTTGGAATCTGTAAAACAAAAATACAAGCAACAACCCATCAATACTGAAGATGGTGTACGCATAGATTTTGATAAAAGTTGGGTGCATTTGCGTAGGTCAAATACAGAGCCTATCATTCGCATTTATTCAGAGGCAGATTCTCAACCTATGGCGGATACGTTAGCACAAAAAATCATGCAAGACATCAAAGAACTTGTGCAGATATAAAAGCCACGCATGGAAAAGTGTCCAAAACACTTTTCCATTTTTTTGTTTTGGGGGATTTCATTCGCCTGAAAAATAATGCGGGCAGGCAAGTTTGATTTGTCAAATAGTTAGTTTATTTTTGCACAAAACTAAATCCTGTTGCTTGTGTTAAAGACTTTTTTTTTCTGCCTACTTCTGACTTGCCTACTGACTAACTGTGGGCAAATACCGCACTTCGAGCAAAACATAGACCTCCCCGCTACAGGCTGGGCTATCAAAAACGAACTCAAATTCAAATTCAAGATAGAAGATGCCAAAGCCAACTATAATGTGGCTTACAATATCCGAAATACACTCAAATATCCTTACCACAATCTATACATTACCTATTTTTTGGAAGATAGCAAAGGCAAAGTAATCGCTACTGAACTGCAAAATATCTCCCTTTTTGATGCCAAACGTGGGAAACCTTTTGGAAGCGGTATGGGTGATACATTCTCACATCAGTTGCCTATTCCAACTTTTCAGCGTTACAAATTTCCAAATACAGGCAATTATACTTTTAGAGTAGTCCAATATATGCGCCATGATGTAGTAGGCATACAAACGATGGGCGTTCGAATAGAAAAAGAATAGACTTCTTGCGAATTTTGAAGGAGGGGAGGGGAGGGGAGAAGGTCTAAAAAAACGTTTTCGTCCAACATACGCCTCTTTTTTATCCAAACATTGAAATAAGCATAATTTTTGTAGCAAAACTAATAAACCCTACAAAAGTGCTTATGAAAAAGATATTCGCTATATTATTTTGCTTGACGTTTATTTTGCCCAATATGCTTTGGGCGCAATACAAACCCATTGATAGCTTGTACTTTACGATAGTGAAATACGAAGACAGAGAGAAAAAAGTGGACTCTCTTTATATCAATTCGCTCAATCAATTAGCGTATAACTTTCATGAAACACAACCCGATACGGCTCTTTTCTATGCCCAAAAAGCCCTCGAAGCCAGTGAAAAAATAAACTTTCCGCAAGGAAAAGCCCGCGCTATCAAGCAACAAAGCCTCACTTGGGCAGGCAAGAAAAACTATCCTAAAGCCCTCGAGTACGCCCACAAAGCTATCCTTGCCTACGCACAACTGAACAATACCAGAGAAATCGCGGTGTGCCTCGACCATACAGGCGAACTCTACCTGAAGCAAGAAAACAAAGCTGAAGCCTTGACGTATTACCAAAAAAGCCTCCGCAACTATGAAGTTATCAAAGATAAAAAAGGCAGTGCCACAGTTTTGAATAAAATCGCTACGCGCTATCTCGAAGACGAAAAATATCCCAAAGCGGCAACCAACGCTCAACAAGCCCTCGAATATGCCAAAGAACTGCACCTATTTGCAGAAAGTAGTGAAGCAAATCTTATCCTTTACAAAGTCGCCAAAAACGACAAAGATTTTACAAAAGCCCTTGAATACCACGAGCTTGCCCTGCAATACAAAGACAGCATAGCCCTGAAAAATCAAAAAGAAGCAGACAAAAAATTAGAAAATGACCGCAAAGACCGCTACAGACAAATTCAACAAGTCCAAGACTTGCTCAAAAAAAATGAAGATATGCGTAAAATAGAGCAGGAAAGACAAGAACTCCTCCGCTCCGCTTTAGAAAAACAAAACAAAAAAGATGGAAGTGTTACTGCCGAGCTTGCCAAAAAAGAAAAAGAGTTGCAAAACTTGAAGAATAGCCAAGCCGTTTTGAAAAAAGACAAGGAACTCCAACGAATAGAAGCCGAACGCGAAAAAAACGCCCGACTTGTACTACAATATCACAACGAATCTGAAAGACTCCTTTCCTCCGCCAGACAAGAAAAAGACAAACACAAACAAGACAGCCTCCGACAACTTGCCAAAAGCAAACAAGCCGAAGTAGATGTATATCTCAGGCAGGAGCAAAAACTAAAAGCCGAAAGTGCGCAACGTACCCTCGAAGTATTGAGAGAAAAAGAAGCAAAAGAATTTCAACAATACCTAAACTACCTTGTACTTGCAGGGCTGGGCGCAGTGTTGGTGTTCGCCTATTTTGTCTATAAAAGTCGCCAAAAAGAAAAAAAGGCAAAAGAAGCCATCACAGAAGTAAACGAAGAACTAAACACTACTTTACAACTTGTAGAAGAAGAAAAACAAAAATCTGACTCGCTCCTTTTGAATATCTTACCGCTCGAAACTGCCCAAGAACTCAAACAAACAGGCACTGCAAAGCCCAAACATTATGAACTTGTTACGGTGCTTTTTACGGATTTCAAAGGATTTACAAATATAGCAGAGCAGTTCACGCCTACTCAAGTGATTGAGGAATTGAATCATTGCTTTTTGGCGTTTGATACTATCTGTGATAAATACAATATCGAAAAAATCAAAACCATAGGCGATGCCTATATGTGTGCTGGCGGTTTGCCCATAGAGAGTACCACCAATCCCGTAGAAGTCGTACAAGCAGGGCTTGAGATGCAGGCGTGGATGGCAAATTGGAAACGCGAAAAAGAGGCAAAAGGCGAAGCCGTTTGGGAGCTTCGCTTGGGCATACATTCGGGCGAGGTAGTCGCAGGGGTAATAGGCAAAAATAAGTTTGCGTATGACATCTGGGGCGATACTGTGAACCTTGCCTCCCGTATGGAGAGTAGCGGCGAGGTAGGCAAGGTCAATATCTCTGGCGCAACTTACGAACTCGTAAAACATCACTTCCAATGCACGCACAGGGGCGCAGTAAAAGCCAAAAACAAAGGCGAAGTGGATATGTATTTTGTAGAGAAAATGCTGTAGAGTATTGGCAAACGAACCACAAAATAAAAAAGCCCTTATCACAAATTAAAAAGATAAGGAACGAGTAAAAAATAAGATGGTCAGGTTTTGTGCGATATTTTGGGTTTAGATGAGGCGCAATAGAAGCGCAAAGCGGTGTTTTGTAATGAATATTGCAACAAAGTATAAACACAAAAGATTAGCAAAATGTCCAAGTTATTTTTTACTCGTTCCTAAGAAGAAAACACCTTGCCTGCCCACATGGTAGGCAAGTTTTTTTATCTCAAAAAACTATTTTCAAGCCAAGTATAGCTTTTTATTTTGGAAAATTCATAAAAAACACTAAATTTGCCTCCATGAAAAAGCTACTTGCCTACCTACTGTATAGCTTGGCGATACT
>JAAFJK010000659.1 GCA_013298105.1 Cytophagales bacterium | reverse complement strand
GTTCCCCCGTTCCCCCGTTCTCCCGTTCCCCCATTCCTCCCACAAAAGTCGAGTAATAGTAAGGCGTTTTTGCCTCAAACTCTGCCGCGCAAGTATCCACCATTTTGTAAATGCGCTGAATACCCAAATCTTGCCTACGTTTGAAAACCTCGCTCTCCAAACAGCGTAAAAGGTGCGCCACTTGCCTATCTGCATAGCCTTTTTGTTTGGCAGTCAGGAGCACATCAGCAGGCAAGGTATCAATCGTGTAGGCTTGAATTTCTTTGTCTGTATTGGCAAGGTCTTGGATTTGTTCCAAAAACCATTTGTCTATTTTCGTGAGTTTTTGAATAGTGCGGAACGAAATGCCATGCATAAAAGCGTCTTTGATATGAAAAACGCGGTCTGCACTCGGAAACTCCAAACTTTCTAAGATAACTTGCTGATTGGTAAGTTCTTTGCCGTCTGCGCCTAAGCCATTTCTGCGACTTTCAAGCGATTGACAAGCCTTTTGCAATGCTTCTTGGAAATTGCGCCCAATGCCCATAGCCTCGCCTACCGACTTCATTTGCAAACCCAATTTCACATCTGCGCCCGGAAATTTATTGAAATTCCAACGTGGAATTTTCACAATCACATAGTCTATAGAAGGTTCGAAATAAGCCGAAGTCGTGCCTGTGATGGGGTTTTTCAATTCATCAAGGTTGTAGCCCAATGCCAATTTTGCCGCAACTTTCGCTATAGGATAGCCTGTAGCTTTGGAGGCAAGGGCAGAGGAACGCGACATACGCGGATTTATTTCTATTACAATAATTTGGTCTGTTTCAGGATTGACAGAAAACTGAATATTGCAACCACCCGCAAACATTCCTATCCCGTTCATACACTTGATAGCAAGATTGCGCATTTCTTGGTAGAGCTTATCAGAAAGCGTCATAGCAGGCGCGACTGTAATAGAGTCGCCTGTATGAATCCCCATAGGGTCAAAGTTTTCAATCGTACAAACGATAATTACATTGCCTGCATTATCACGCAATAGTTCGAGTTCGAACTCCTTCCAGCCCATGATGCTTTGTTCCACCAATACTTCGTGGGTAGGCGAGGCTTGCAATCCGCGTGTGAGGGCTTCGTTGAATTTTTCGGGGTCATTCACAAAACCGCCCCCCGTACCGCCAAGCGTGTAAGAGGGGCGAATCACTAAAGGAAAGCCTATATCTTGTGCAATTTTTTTGCCCTGTAGGAAAGAAGTAGCGGTTTTGCCTTTGCAAACATTCGCGCCTAACTCTATCATCTTGAGCCTAAATTTTTCGCGGTCTTCAGTGGTTTCGACTGCTTTTATATCTACTCCAATAATTTCCACACCGTATTTTTCCCAAATGCCCGCCTTTTCGCAATCAATAGCGAGGTTCAGGGCAGTTTGTCCGCCCATAGTAGGCAATACAGCCGAAACCTTGTGCTTTTCGAGGATTTCGATGATGTATTTCTTTTCTAAGGGTTTGAGATAGATGTGGTCTGCCATCTTGGGGTCAGTCATGATGGTGGCAGGGTTCGAATTGATGAGGATAACCTCAATGCCTTCGTCTTTGAGCGACCTTGCGGCTTGTGTGCCAGCATAGTCAAATTCGCAGGCTTGTCCTATGACGATAGGACCCGAACCAATGATAAGTACCGATTTTATATGAGTATTTTTGGGCATAACAGAAGCCCCCAACCCCGAAGGGGAGTTTTAGTTTTATATGTCAGTTCCCCCTTTGGGGGTTAGGGGGCTTTTTTCGAGTGCAAAATTAGGTATAAAAAAGAAAAATTTGCCCTTGCCTACAAAAAAACTTGCCTGCCAAATACACAAGCAAGTTTCAAAACTTATTTTCAAAACCCCAATATTTGGGCTAAAATATCCTTGTGATAACCATTTACTTCGCCAAATTTGGCATCATGGATTCGTATGATGGGCATACATACAAGTTCACTTGCTTTTTTGAGTTTCTTGCCTATTTGGGAGGTTTCTGCTTGCGAAAGTCCCCAAACCTGCTTTTTCAGGGCATAATAACCCGCCAAACTTAGATAGTCTTTGTTTACGGTGGTTATTTGCCCTTCTATTTCGCTGGTGCGTGTTTCGTGGTTTTCGAGGCGTTTTTGATGTTCTTGTAATTTTTTTTCATGTTCTACGAGTAGTTGCACTGTTTCAAGCAAAACTTCTGCTTTACTTTTTGGCTCTAATTGGTAGCTACCTGTTTTGCGGATAGCTTCCACTACTTCAGCTACCCAATTTGTAAATTGCTCCGCTTCAGGTTTATTGCTTCGAAAAGCGAGCTTATAAATGGCTCTTTCGCTGATGAACCACATTTTTTGTACCCCTCCCAAAGTTTGGGAGTCCTCCAAAATAGCCCATTCTTTAGGTATTTGCCTTTGCCAAAGACTATCAGCACCACGTCAAGCAAGGTCAAGCATTTCGAAGATGTCTTTTGCCATAAACCACACTTGGTCAGCATTTTGCATTACCCCAACCGATTTGTCAAGGTAAGTTTTAAGCGTTGTGTCCATATATTTTCAAAAGTTTGTGCAAATATAAAAAAGGTATTGTGTAAATGCAATGGCTTTTGAATAATATTTTGCAATACCTTAGTT
>JAAFJK010000290.1 GCA_013298105.1 Cytophagales bacterium | reverse complement strand
TTTTATACCAAGTGGCTCGCCACAGGCGATAAGCGCAAAGCCTTCAATGACGCACAGCTCGAGCTAAAACGCATCTACAAAAAACCCATCTATTGGGGTGCATTCGTGATGATGGGCGTGGAATAGGCTTCTTGCGAAAGTGTTTTGGGGAAGAAAAAATGAAAGTGGACTTTTCCGAAGTTTTTTGCTATGTTTGCAGAGGGCTTAGGCTCTGAAGCTATAGCCAGAATCACCAGTTGAGAATGCGATTGGAGAACAAACAAATAAACAAAACCCACTGCAAAACAGTGGGTTTGTTTTTTACGAGTTATTTCGTTACACTCAGCTCCAAGACCTTGCCTGCCATACCCGTAAAAATACCCACTCCGTTGTTGATATTGGTCGCGGGGCTGAATAAATTTTGGGAGGTACTGCCTCCTGAACTATACAAAACCGCATAGTCTGGGTTGATGTGGTATAGTTTCAGGTTGTGTTTTCCGTAATAATTAAATTGCATCACGCGAATTTCATACGAGTTGCCTTGTGTGGGCTGATTGCGAAAAATGCGTGCTGGCGGACTCGAATTGCCTGTATTGATGGCTTCAGGAGTTGCTTCTGTGTTTTCTATTACCACGACATAATAGCTGTTGTTGGGATTGTCCCATGTGAGTTTTACAGGGTCTGGAAAGTCGGGAATACCGCCACCCGCGCCACCTCCAAAAGTAAAGGCTTTGATGGAGGCTACAGACTGCTTGTAGTTTTCGGGTTTTGTGGGTATGGTTGTATTGGCTGTTACGAGTTTTTGGTTGTAGCGGAAGGAAAGTTTATAAGCCTTGCCTGCCTGCACAAGCTGGGACGCTTCATAAACGCCTCCGCCTTTGGCTGTTAGGCGAATAGCCGTATCATCTTCTGTGAGTTCAGGATTAAGCGCACTGAGGTTGTCGGGGCTGTAGTTCGCAGAAACATCTGTAGCCACTTGCCTGCTGATTTTGAAAGAGATAGACTCGCCTTCTTTCAAATAGCCTTCCACTACAGGCAGGTCTTGGAAAGTAGGAGAGAGGTTGTTTTGTTCGCAAGAACACAAGCCCAATAACAAGGCAAGGAGGAATACAATAAACATATCTATCGAAGTTTTAATGAAAGGGTGAGATTAGGCGTGATGCCCAAATAATTGATGTTGGTGGTAACAATGCTGTTTTCTATGATTTCAAATTGCTTGTACCAAACATTCGTTCTGTTATAAAGATTGAACAAAGAAAGCCCTATATAGCCAATGTCGTTGCCTTTGCTGAATAAGCGGTAATTGAAGGCTACATCAAGCCTGTGGTAATGAGGCAAGCGCAAACTGTTTTTGTCTGATATAGAAAAATAACTTTCTGTAGTGCCATCAAGCAACGAAATATTGTATGCACCCGAAGGCGCGGTGTAAGGTCTGCCTGTAGCATAAATCCACGTTATCGAAGCATCAAAACGTTTGTGTTGGTAAATGCCAACTGCCTTAAATTCGTGTGTAACGTCATTTTGGGCAGGAAAGAAATCTTTGCTATAGACATCAAACTTGTGGCGCACCTTGCCTAAAGTATAGCCCACCCAACCATTTACCTTGCCTCCCTTCTTTTGGGCTAAAAACTCGATTCCTTGTGCAAAGCCTGTCCCGTTGTAAAAATTTTCATCATACTTGATGCCTTGACTCGAAGGCGTAAAGCGCAAAGAATATTCGGAAAGTCCTGAAAGGTCTTTGTGGTAGCCTTCTACACTGAAAAGATATTGCGGTGTTTCGTAGGCAAGTCCCGCTATGTAATGTTGCGAATTGCTAACAGGAATATTCGTACCATTCGAAAGAAGCCAAAAATCTCGACTACCCGCTAAAATATCTTCGCGCACAATGCGGTTTGCAAATTGGTAATAATTGCCCCACGCGCCCTTGAGTGTCAGGCGTTTAGTAACATTGTAAGTAGCCGAAAAACGCGGTTCATAATACCATTGGTCTGTGATGTTGAAATAATTGGCTCGCAAACCCGCTACAAATTGCAGGCGATTATTGAAAAGTTTGGTGCGGTTTTGCAAATACACACTCGAAGTATAACCCTTGTCGTCTTTGTCAATAACTGTAGTAGTGTCGTTTTGGCTGTAGGTATATTTGATGTCATAATTGGTGTGCATATTGCCGAATTGGAGTTGATTATTGGGCAAATAATCCCATTGGTAATCAGTTTTTAAACTGTAATCTTTCAAATTGTTGTCTTCCAACGTGCCAAATTTGATAGTTCTTTGTTCTCCATTCGAGCTTGTAATCGTGCCATTGTTGCTTCTATCGCGGTTGCTGTAATAGTTCGAATAGCTTACAAGCGCACTGCCGTAAAATTTAGGCGACCAACGCTGTGTCCATTTGAGGCTCGAACCCAAGTTGCCATAATTCGTAAGGTCATTGATGCCAAAATCTAAAGAAATGCCTCTGGAAGCTAAAAAACTGGGTGTTTCAACCTTGTAGCCATTGTCGAGCTTGTCTGTGCCATTGTAAATACTCCACGCCAAACTGTGATTATTTGAAAATCGGTAGGTAAGTTTTCCGTTCAAGTCATAAAAATATGACCTTGCCTGCGTGGTATTTTGTGCAAAAGGCGTATTTTGGGTATTGTTTTGGCTGTTATTTTGGTCATTTTCATTGAATCGTTTGAAAAGACTTTGGTAAAGCGGACTTTTGTAAGAACGCCTAAACGCAAACACACTACTGAATTTATCGCCTATCGGCATTTCAGCAAATACATTGAAACTCAAAAGGCTCAAATCACCTCCGACATTAAATTGTTTTTGATTGCCGTCCTTGCCTGTGATTTCGGTAACGCTGGCTAACCTACCTCCAAAGCGCGACTCAAAACCGCCCTTGTGCAACTGTACATCTTTCAAGGCATTGGCATTGAAAGCACTGAAAAAACCGTACAAATGGTCGACATGATATACCGTAAAACCATCATAGACAATCAAATTTTGGTCTGGTGTACCTCCGCGCACATATAAGCCTGAAGAACTTTCATTCGAGGCACTTATGCCTGGCATTAGTTGAAAAGAGCGCATAATATCTTTCTCGCCTACATTCGGCAATCGCTCCAGCGTTTTGGGTGTAAGCCTTACCACGCTAATATCTGTACGTTGGGTACTCATCATATCTTCACGCTCTCCACTCAAAGTTACTGCCGTAAGTTCGTTGGTAGTGGGTGCTAAGTCTATGCTGATGTTATCGGTAGGCAAGTTGGGCAATAACCGTACAACCGCTTCACGATAGCCTATAAAATTGGCAATAAGCGTAGCAGTATCACTGGGTACTTTTTGCAACACAAAATAGCCATCTGCATTGGTGCTTACGCCTTGCGTAGTGCCTTTGATGCCCACTGTAGAAAAGGGCAATGCCTCGCCTGTTTGGGCATCTCGCACCTTGCCTGTTACGGTAAGATTGGTGCGGGTAGGTAAGTTAGTTTTCGTATCTACCTTGCCTACCTGTGTACGCAGAACCTGCTCCAGGTTACTTGTTTTCTGCATCACGTAGATAGTACCCTCGTGTAGCGCGTATTTCAGTTTGTGCGGTTTACAAAGGTTATTCAAAAAAACGTCCAATGATTCATTGAAAGGTCTGTCATCTACAGGCATTTTAGCCAACGCTTCGCGGTCGAACGAAAACTTCAGGCTGTGTTCTTTCGCAAGTTCATCTAATACTTTGGTAAGCGAACCCGAAAAAAAGCGGTCTGCCTTTATATTTTTCAGGTCTTGGGCTTGCAGGGCAGACAAGGCAGATAGAACTATCCAACAAAGAATAAAGTGTATAAGCGGTTGTTTCATGGTGCAAAAGTGGGCGTTCTTGCCTACCTTGCCTAATAAACATGACGAACTATGCTTTTTGCATGATGAATGGGTTTTATTTTTGTAAATTTTTACGCATTTTTAAAATTGCGAAACTTTACAGAAGGTATTTTGTTACTTAATCAGATAGCATTTCAAGAACATCTTACCAAACAGTCGCCAGAAGAATTTGAGAAAAATGCTAACAAAACACAAATCGAAAATACATTTTAGTTTAGCGAAATTCCCAAAACTACCAATAAAGATAGGTAGTGTTATATTTGTAATGTTTTTGGTTTTGCAATAATCCATAGCAAAGGGGTTGCAACCCCTTTGCTATGGATTAGACAGCATTACATTTGTAACACTACCTAAAGATAAAAGTGTTCAGTGTAACAACAGTAAACATAAAAAAGCCCACAACTTTGGTTGTAGGCTTTTTTGTGAATGTTGAATGTTTATTTTTCTATCACTACTTTCTCTGTTATCCATTCTGTGCCTACCTGTACTTGCAATAAATATAAACCCGCAGACAAATCTCGTAAACGAAGGTAAGCCTTGCCTGCCTCTATAGCTAAAGTGCGCTGTAGGCAAGTTTTGCCTTGCGCATCAAACATTATAACGGATATTTCATTCTGTGTTATGCAACCCAATGAAATCACAAGGGCGTTTTTTACAGGGTTAGGGTAAACCAAGACATTATCGTTTGAGAGGCAAGGTACATTCCCTACTCCAGTTAGGTTGATAATGTAAGGATTTTCATCACTGTCATTGTTGGCAATGCTGATTTGAGCAGTGCGTGTACCTGCACTCGAAGGTATAAAACTGATAGTAAAAGTAGCAGAACCGCTTGCATTGATGGCAGTAGGCAAGGCTTCAGTAATCGTAAAATCGCTGGCATGAGTCCCGCTTTTTACGATTTTGGGACTGCCCGTGAGGTTCAAAACAGCACCACCTGTATTTTCAACGGTAAACGTAATATTGCCACTACTTTGACTAACGACAAATGCACCAAAATCATAAATTCCTGCATTTGCGATGGAAGTGGTATTTTGTTTGAGATTTATTTCAGGAGCAATTCCTGTACCCGTCAGGTTCACAATGTACGGATTTTCATCACTATCATTATTGGCAATGCTGATTTGCGCGGTGCGTGTGCCTGCACTTGAGGGTGTAAAACTGATAGTGAAAGTAGCGGAACCGCTTGCATTGATAGCCGCAGGCAAGGTTTCAGTAATCGTAAAATCACTGGCATGAGTGCCACTTTTTACAATTTTGGGATTGCCCGTGAGGTTCAAAACAGCACCACCTGTATTTTCAACGGTAAACGTAATATTTCCACTGCTTTGATTGACTATAAACGCCCCAAAGTCATGTGTACCTGCACTTGCAATGGAAGTAGTATTTTGTTTAAGGTTGATTTCAGGCACGCCTCCTACCCCTGTCAGGTTCACAATGTACGGATTTTCATCACTATCATTATTGGCAATGCTGATTTGCGCAGTGCGTGTGCCTACACTTGAAGGGGTAAAATTGATAGTGAAAGTAACAGAACCATTGGCATTGACAGTCGCAGGCAAGGATTCAGTAATCGTAAAATCGTTCGCATGAGTGCCACTTTTTACAATTTTTGGACTGCCCGTGAGATTCAATATGACATTACCTGTATTTTCAATCGTGAAAGTGATATTGCCACTACTTTGACTAACGACAAATGCGCCAAAATCAAAACTTCCTGCATTTGCGATGGAAGTGGTGTTTTGCTTGAGATTGATTTCAGGGGCAATTCCTGCACCTATCAAGTTTATAATGTATGGATTTTCATTGCTGTCATTATTGGCAATGCTGATTTGAGCTGTTCGCGCACCTCTTCCCGAAGGCATAAAATTGATATTGAAAGTAGCAGAACCACTTGCATTGATAGTCGCAGGCAAGGTTTCAGTAATCGTAAAATCGCCTGCATTTGCACCACTTTTTACTATTTTAGGTGTACCTGTGAGGTTCAATATAGCATTACCTGTATTTTCAATCGTGAAAGTAATATTTCCACTACTTTGCCCAACCACAACTGCACCAAAATCAAAACTTCCTGCACTTGCGATGGAAAAGGTATTTTGCCTGAGATTTATTTCAGCCCCATTGCCTACTCCTATCAAGTTAATAACATAAGGGTTTTCATTACTATCATTATTGGCAATGCTAATTTGAGCGGTGCGCGTGCCTCCTGCCGAAGGTGTAAAATTGATAGTGAAGGTAGCAGAACCGTTTGCATTGATAGTGGCAGGTAAGGTTTCAGCAATGGTAAAATCATTGGTGTGTGTGCCACTTATTACAATTTTTGGGCTGCCTGTGAGGTTCAATGGGAGAATACCTATATTTTCAATAGTAAAGGTAATAGTGCCACTATTTTGACCAACTGTAAATGCACCAAAATCAAAATTTCCTCCACTTATGATAGAAGTGGTGTTTTGTTTGAGATTGATTTCAGGTCCATTTCCTATACCTATTAAATTCACGATATATGGATTCTCATCACTGTCATTGTTGGCAATGCTGATTTGAGCAGTGCGTGTGCCACCATCTAAAGGTAGAAATTTAATGCCTAAGTTGCCGATAGGACTGTTTGGAGCGAGCGAAGCAGGCAAGGTTTCAGTAACGGTGAAATCACTGGTATGGAGACCACTTATGGCAATTTTGGGGTTGCCTGTGAAGTTCAAATTCGCAGTACCTCTATTTTGAATAGTGAAAGGGTCAGTGAAAGTACTTGCACCAATCATTTTTGTACCAAAGTTAACAGTCCCTCCGCTTGGGATAGCCACATTGCTGTTATCTCTGAAGTCCATTTCGGGCGCATTTCCTATGCCTGTCAAGTTCAAGAGGTAGGGGTTTTCATTACCATCATTGTTGGTTATACTAATTTGAGCTGTGCGAGTACCCGCGCCTAAAGGTGTAAAGCCAATGGTAAAGGTAGCTGAACTACCTGCATTGACAGTGGTAGGCAAGGTTTCTGTAATCGTAAAATCGTTGGCATGCGTACCATTCTTGCCTATTTTGGGAATGCCTGTGAGGTTCAACGGGGCATCGCCTGTATTTTCAATCGTGAAAGTGATATTACTGCTACTTTGATTAACGAGAAATGCACCAAAATTAAAGTTGCCTCCGCTTGCAATAGAAGTAGTATTTTGTTTAAGGTTGATTTCGGGAACTGCTACTGCATTTCCTATTCCTGTCAAGTTAATGATGTACGGGTTTTCATCACTATCATTATTGGCAATGCTAATTTGAGCAGTGCGCGTGCCTACCCCCAAAGGTATAAAATTGATAGTAAAGGTAGCAGAACTGATTGCAGCGATAGTAGCAGGCAAGGTTTCTGTAATGGTAAAATCACTTGCGTGAGTACCATTTATTACGATTTTGGGGCTGCCTGTAAGGTTCAATGGAAGATTACCTGTATTTTCAATCGTGAAAGTGATGTTGCCACTGCCTTGATTGATGGTAAAAGTATCAAAATTAAAACTTCCTCCACTGGGGATAGAAGTAGTATTTTGTTTAAGGTTGATTTCAGGGGAAGGAAGAATTGAAAATATGTATGTTGCACCTGAATTAGAAGCACTGTTGTTTGTTCCATCTCCATTGATTCCTGTAGCATTGCTATCCTCATTATAAGCCCCTACTACCACTGTTTCTCCTGAAATACCTACTGAACGACCAAATCTATCGTCTCCACCTGTATTGGAGGCTTTGAGATATACCTGCTGTGTCCAAATACTCACAATGCGTACAAATACGTATGCCGCGCCTGCACCTCCTGCACTAATATCAGTTTCGTTTCCACCGCTCCCTGTGGCATTACTTGCCTCTAAATCAGCTCCTACTACCGCCATTTCTCCAGAAATAGCCACTGATTCTCCAAAGCTACCCCCTGCATTGGAGGCTTTGAGATATGCCTGCTGCGTCCAAGTAGTCCCACTGCGTACAAAGATGTATGCTGCTCCTGAATCACCAGCACTGTTATCCGCTTGGTTTCCATTGACCCCTGTAGCGTTGCTATCCTCTCCATCAGCCCCTACTATTGCTATATCTCCTGAAATAGCTACTGACTTGCCAAAGGTGTCGTTTGCGCCTGTATTGGAGGCTTTGAGGTATGCCTGCTGTGTCCAAGTAGTCCCATTGCGTACAAAAACATATACTGCTCCTGCCTGAGAAGCACTGTTATCAGTTTGGTTTCCATTGACTCCTGTGGCATTGCTTGCCTCCCGAATAGCCCCCACTAACACTGTTTCTCCTGAAATAGCTATTGAAAAGCCAAACCAGTCGTCTGCCCCTCCATTGTCTGAGGCTTTGAGGTATGCCTGCTGACTCCAAGTGGTTCCATTGCGTAGAAAGATATAGGCTGCCCCTGAAGCACCAGCACTATTATTATTTTGGTCGCCATTAACCCCTGTAGCATTGCTCCATTCGAAGGCTGCTCCTACTGCTATGGTTTCCCCTGAAATACCCACCGAATAGCCAAATTGGTCTTCGGATCCTGTATTCGAGGCTTTCATGTATCCTTGCTGTGCCCAAATAGTACCAATGCGCCCAAAAACGTAGGCGGCTCCTGAATTGGTCGCATTATTATTTGAACCATCTCCATTCATGCCTGTGGCATTACTGTCCTCATTAGGTGCCCCTACTATGATGGTTTCCCCTGAAATAGCCACTGACCAACCCAATCGGTCGCCTGACCCTGGATTATTTGAAGGTTTGAGGAATGCCTGCTGTGTCCAAGTAGTTCCATTGCGTATAAAGACGTAGGCGGCTCCCGAATCACCAAGATTATTGTTAGATTGGTCTCCATTGACCCCTGTGGCGTTGCTATCCTCCAGAGGTGCCCCCACTACTATTGTTTCTCCTGAAATAGCCACTGCCCAGCCAAATCCATCGCCTGAGCCTGTATTGGAGGCTTTGAGGTATGCCTGTTGTGTGATGATAGGGTCTATAATGAGTGGATAAGTAGCACTTGCCTCTTTGATGTAAAAATCTACATAACCCTCTTGTGTATAGCGCATCTCAGCAGAGATTTCCTTGCCTGTAGCGTCCCATACTTTTAGTTTGTCATATTGTAGGGTTGTGTTGCCTTTTTGGAGTTGAAGGCGGTTATTTAGTTGGCTTATCTGCATATCCGTTTGCAAAGCCATGCGCAAGTGTAGTGGGGTGTTGGCAATACGTCCTTTGGGAGCTTCTTGCAAGGAGAACCATTGTTCTAAGCCTTGTTCGTCATTTACCCACCATTCGCGTAGGTTAGCGTTCCATTGGTATGTAACTTTGCTCCCCTTAGTAGCTCCTAAATCCTCTTTTGTTAAAGCAATAGGCTTTGCAAGTGGCGAAAGTTGCTGATAGCCTATGCCTTCCAATCGCATGGCTACATGATAATCTGCTTGGTTGCAGTTGCGCGGGGTAAGTGTAGTGTTGCCGTTTTTGGCGTAGGCTATTTGAAGCCCATGTGCGAGGTTCGCAGAAGCATAGCTTCCATCTGTTTGTGGATAGGCTTTGTACTTGCCCATTTCCATTTGCTTTTGGATAGATGCCCACTCAGAAGCGTGAATACCTTTAGGCGTTTCGCCCTGCTTAATTTGCTGGCTCTGCGCACTTGCCTGCCCATAGGCAAGGAATAACAGGAAACTCAGACTACAGACAAGGCTGATTTTTGTGATACTGTAAAAATTATGGAGCATATTTAGTTGATTTTAGTTACGCAAAGTTATAACTTTGTTTTAATTAACGTGAGTTGCGTAAGATTGAATTATTGAATGTTTTTTTAAAGCCCGAGATACTTATGTAATATTAATGTGATAATTGCAATTAATAGCTTCAATAAGAAGCCATCTGAGGTAACTGCGTGTATTTTCTTAGGGAAATTATAGGTTACTTGTGAAAAGGTAGTTTCAATGGGTTTCCTAAAATATTTATTTTCTAA
>JAAFJK010000318.1:5153-11512 GCA_013298105.1 Cytophagales bacterium | reverse complement strand
AAAATGCCCGAAAATTAGTAGGCTTTGCGGTTTAGATATTTTGAGTTTTTTTTGTCAAACTAACACCTTGCCTGCCTGCGTGGGTAGGTAAGGGCATTTGTATTTTTGCGAATAAATGCTTATTTTTGCTATCAAAACGAACCTATATTATGAGTTCCCCCAAACTTACCAATTTGCAGTTAGAATTATTGCAAATTTTCTCCTATAATGTGCAAGAAAGCCAACTTTTGCACATCAAACAAATGCTTTCAGAATATTTTGCAAAACAACTTTTGCAAGTTCGTTCTTATCCATAATATTGGAAGATTAAAGAGTTGAAAGTTGAAAAGTACACAATTTCCGAAAACACTAAACTTGCCTATTTAACTCAAAAAACCACGCTAAAACCCTGTTTTGGCTGTTTTTAGTGTGATTTTGGTTTTTTTTTAGCTCGATATAAAAATGCTTTGTATTTTGCAGGTTGTAAACCCGCTTTTATTGGAAGTGCGTGTTAATACAATTTATGCCTTTCAAACTTTGCCCATAAGTTAGGACATATTTTTGGTAAATCTTCTGTTTCCCAATCTTCGCCTTTTGTGGGTGGTGCCAAAAAATCATAATCCAAGCCCATTTGATAGGCTACATGGCGTGGAAAAGTGTCATCTTCTGTTATTTTTTTAGTCTTGATTTTGTAAGCATCTGTAGCAACATACAAAAGAGCTTCAAAATCGGGATAGGTATTTTCATCAACTTTATCTGTTATAGAGTCAGGCTCTTTCAGCGTTTCATAAAAGCAATTTTCGCCCTGCCCTATTAGCCAACATCGAAAATAAATCCAAGGGTCATCAGTTACTGACAACTCTATAATTTTGAGAACAGCCATCACACCATACTCGTCAGCCTCTATGATAAGCTCGCGCAAAATTACCTCAAACTGTATGATTTGTTCAGGAAGGTATTGTGAAAGTAATTCTACTATGACTTGGCTCTTGACCTTGTCATCTGTTGATACTTTCAGCGAAGCATCTATTATTTTCCAAAATTCTTTCTTGTCCATAAAGCAAAGGTAATAAATATTTTTGCAAATCTCCCAAATCTTCCCTAACTTTGAAATATATGAAACTAAAAGTAATCATTCACGAAGCTGAAGAAGGCGGTTATTGGGCAGAAGTACCCGCTATTTTGGGCTGTATGACTCAAGGCGAAACCTTTGATGAACTATTGGAAAATATCTATGAAGCAGTCGAGGGCTGTCTTTCGGTTGATATTGACTTGCCTACCCAAAATGAAAAAAGCAAAATCATGGAAATAGCTATATGAAACAAGTATCAGGCAAAGAATTTTGCGCTATTTTGCAAGAACATGGTTGGGAGCTAAAAAGAATAAACGGTAGCCATCACATCTTTGGAAAAGAAGTTGAAATGGCAAGAATATCTGTGCCTATTCATGGAAACAAGCCACTCAAAATAGGCTTGTTGAAATCTCTCATGAAAATTGCGGGACTTGATGAAGATGATTTAGGATAAATATTTTTGCAAATTTCCCAAATCTTCCCTAACTTTCAGGCAAAAAAAACGTATCTAAAAATATGCAATACCTTATCAGTAGTCCACCTACCCCAAATCTTGACAAACTTTTGGAATATGCCAAAACGCTTGGCATAGATGTTATGCCCTTGCCTGCCCCTACAAAGAAAAGAAGTTTTGGCTTCGAAAATTTGATAAGCAAAGCACAAAGTTTGGATTGGAATGAATTAAACAAAGAAATGCCTGATGTAGAAATGTCAGAAGACGAAATAATGCAAGAAATCAACGCCTACAGAGATGAAAGAAAACACCACTTATAGGCTTTTGCTTGATGCGAATTGGTACATAAGTGCTTCTATTAGCAAAAAATCAAGACGAACTTTCTACGAAATATTAACAAATCCAATTTTTGAGGTAATATTCAGCCAAGAACTTTTGGAAGAATATGAAGGGGTAATAGTGCGCCCAAAATTTCAAAAAATGATTTCTGTTACGCAAATAAAACGTTTTTTGATGTTGGTTTTGCCCCAGTTGTCTGAAGTAGTTTTAAGTACAACTATCAATCTTAGCAGAGATGTAAAAGACAACTATTTACTTGCCCTTTCTTTCGAACATGAAGTAGATTATTTGATTACAGGCGATAAAGATTTGCTTGTGTTGGGAAAAGTAGGCAAAACAAATATTTTGACTATGCAAGATTTTCAATTACAAGGGCTTTCACAAATGTAAGAAAAAATCCAAAAACTTGCAAATCTCCCAAATATCCCCTAACTTTCAGGCAAGAATAAATCTGACTGAAAGTATGAAGAATTTTAGACGCATAGCGATTGTTTTCGCGCTCTTGGTGTTTAGCACCTGTACCCGCAACCTATTGGAAATCAATGCCAATACACTCAAACAGGAGGTTGCTACAAAAGAAAACCTAACCTTTACCTTTTCCAATCCGATTGCGGCAGACTCTATGCTCAATCGCTGGGATACCACTCAATTCGTGCAACTCCAGCCCCGCGTGGCAGGCAAGTTCAAATGGACAAAACCTAACGAACTTGTTTTCTCGCCTATAGAGGGATTTTCGCCCAGTACAGAATACAGCGTGCAGGCAGGCAAGGCACTTGAAAAGGTAGGCAAGAACAAGAAATTGCCTATCAATTTTAACCAAAAACTGAAATTTCATACGACTTACCTACAGTTCGAAAAGGCAGAAGCGTTTTGGACAAAAAACGACATGAATACGCCTCAACTGCGTGTAAACTTGCATTTTAACTACAAAGTAAGACATCAAAATATTAGTACACTCATTTCGGCGCGTGTAGGCGAGAATGCTGTCCAAGCGGTGCGCGTTTTGAATACTGAACCCTCGAAGGTCATTGAATTGGTGATGGAAGAAGGCGGAAGCATTGATTTGAGCAATCAACCCTTGCAAATCATCATGCAAGCAGGAATCGCGTGTGCAGAAAGCGATTTTAAAACGGCACAACCCATCACGCATACGCTTACCTCGCCTGACCGCAAAATATTGAAAATAGAAAACGTAAGCGCGACTTATGAAAAAGAGAAGCCCGTTTTGAAAGTGCGTACTTCACAAAATATTGGTTTTGAGCAACTTAAACAACATTTCAAAATAGAACCGCGCCTCGTGTATGAAATTTTCCCTGCTGAAGGTGGCTTTTTAGTAAAAGGCTTTTTCAAACGTGGTGAAATGTATAACATCAAATTTGCGCAAAACCTCGAAGGCTCGCTTGGGGCGCGTTTAGGAGGCGATTTTGAGCAAATGGTTACGTTCAAAGAAGACGAACCTTATGTACAATTCAGCGAAGATAGAGGAACTTACCTGAGCAATGCGGGAAGCCGAAATGTGGGTTTGCGCACCAATGGCGTGGCGCGTGTGAGTGTCAAAATTTACAAAGTCTATGAAAATAACTTGCAACATTTTTTGAAAGAAATGGGCGGTTATAGAGATTATCGTGGTGGGGGCGAATATGGCTTGGAAAATTATGCTGACGTGATTTTTGAACGCGAAATGGACACCAAAAAAATGCCTTTGGTCAATGGTAGCCATATCTTGACGCTTGACAACGAAAAATTGAAAGGCAATAAAGGACTTTTTTACATCAACGTAAGTTCTACAGAAAACCAATGGTTGAAAGATAGCAAGTTGATTTCACTTTCTGACATTGGCTTCATTGTGCGTGAAACGAAAGACGACATTTTAGTTTTTACGAATAGTTTGCTTACTACCCAACCGCTCAAAAACTTGCCTGTGCAGATACTAAGCCGTAGCAATCAAATCATAGCCACGCAAAGCACTGACGAACAAGGCGTTACGGTTTTCAAACACATCAAACGCAAATTTCCCAAAGCAGACGTACAACTCATTACGGCACAAGGCGCGAATGATTACAACTTCATTTATTTGAATGGTACAGGCATCGATAAATCCGATTTTGAAACGGGAGGCAAGTACGAAACCGAGTCGGGCTATCAGGCATTTATGTATGGGGAACGCAATTTGTACCGACCTGGCGAAACGATAAACGTAAATTCTATAGTCCGCACACGCGATTGGCAACCTATCGTGGGAATGCCTATAGTCTTTCGTTTGACTATGCCGAATGGCAAACAATACACCGCTTTGAAAGGCACGCTGAACGCACAAGGCGCGTACCCTGCCGCTATCAAATTGCCCGCCAATGCTATGACAGGCACTTATACGGCTGTTTTGGAAACTTCTACAGGCGAGCGTTTGGAAAGTCTGCAAATCAGTGTAGAGGAATTTATGCCCGATAGAATCAAGGTATTGATGAGCTTTTTGGAAAAAGATTTGAAAACCGATAAGGTAGGCGAGATTGTGCCTAACGACTCTTTGCGCGTGCTTTTGAAGGCAAGAAACCTTTTTGGACCTCCCGCCGCAGGCAAGAATTTCCAAATGTCATTTGGTTTGCGAAGCGAAGAATTCGAACCCAAAACCTTTACAGATTATACCTTTGCCCTCGATAGGCGAGGCGAAAATGGCGATTATTTCAATCCTGAAAATTTCCTTACCCAAAAAGAAACCGAAGGCAAAACAGACGACAAGGGCAATTTTTATCAAGCCTTTCACTTGCCTAAAACCTTAGAAAATCATGGCATTTTGTATGGCTATGTCTATTCGACTGTTTTTGATGAAACAGGCAGGGGCGTTTCACGCACTCGCGGGTTCAATGTCATCACACAACCCTATATGATTGGGTTAAAACGCGGGCTATATTATGCTGTTCCGAATGAACAAATGAATATCGAACTTGTAGCCGTAAAAGCAGACGAAACCGCTACGGCAGGCAAGGCAAAAGTCCAAATATTTCAATACAAATGGCAAAATACGCTTGAGCGCAATCCAAATAGCGAAGAAATGCGCTATGTTTCACAGCGCAAATTAGAAAAAGTAGCAGACCAACTCGTGGACATCAATGCGAGTGGCGCAGTCGTGAATTTCACACCCAAAGAGGTAGGCGAGTACGAAATTCGTGTTGCCTTGCCTGAAAGCGAAACTTACCTAAAACAACGTTTTTACGTCTATACGCCTGCTTACGTGGGAGGCGGAAACCGCAAAAATGATGCCTTTCCTATTGACAAAAAAGGCAAGGTAGAAATCAAATTAGACAAAGGCAAGTACCAAATCGGCAATCAAGCAAAGGTGCTTTTTACTACGCCTTTCAATGGAAAAATGCTCGTAACAGTGGAGCGTCATGGCGTTTACACGCATCAATACGTGGAAGTAAAAAATCGTACCGCCTCTATAGTAGTAGATGTGAAAAAGGAATACTTGCCTAATGTCTATATTACGGCTACTTTGATAAAGCCCTCGACTGATGGCACAATTCCTATGACTGTTGCGCATGGCTTCGCTAATCTCGCTGTAGATGAACCCAGCACGCATTTAGACATCAAAATTGAAGCTGTAGAACGCACCCAAACGCATCAAAAGCAAACAGTGAAGGTTACGGTAAAAAGCCCCCAACCCCAAAGGGGAGGCGAAGCCCCTAACGGAAATCTCCCCTTTGGGGCAGGGGGCTTTGAAGTTACTTTAGCTATAGTAGATGAAGGAATTTTGCAAATTAAAAATTACGAAACACCCAATGCACACACCGAATTTTATACCAAACGCGCCCTTGAAGTCAGTTCCTACAACATTTATCCGCGCCTTTTCCCTGAAATTGCCATTTCGCGCAGTAGCACAGGGGGCGATGGATTCGAGTTGGCAGGAAGGACAAATCCTGTAGTAAACAAGCGCGTGAAATTAGTCAGTTTTTGGAGTGGCACCCTGCAAACCAATGCGGCAGGCGAGGCATTTTTCACGATAGACATTCCGCAATTTTCGGGTAGTTTGCGCATCATGGCACTTGCCTACAAAGATGGCGCATTCGGACACGCCCAAAAGAATATGATTGTGGCAGACCCTATAGTAGTAAGTACAGGTTTTCCGAGATTTTTAGCTCCACAAGACCGCGTTACGGTGCCTGTTACGGTATTCAACACTACAAAAGAAAATATCAGTACCCAAATTTCTATCACTACTACAGACGCGCTGAACGTAAAAGGCAAGACCACGCAAGAAGTTGAGCTAAAAGCAGGCAGTGAAGATGATGTAAAATTTGAAGTAGAGGCAAAAAATTTGATTGATAGTGCGAAAGTAGTCATCAAAGTAGATGGCGGAGGCAAGACCTTTACTGAAGAACTTTTTGTGAATATTCGCCCCGTAACAGGTTTTGTAAAAGATTTTGGTTCAGGAACTATTGAAGCAGGCAAACAAGCGCAGGTGGATTTCTCCCCCTTCGGGGGCTGGGGGGCTTTCAAGGGCAGGTTAGTGGTAAGTAA
>JAAFJK010000318.1:0-5143 GCA_013298105.1 Cytophagales bacterium | reverse complement strand
GCAGGCAAGGTAGAGGCAGGCAAGGGCATTACTGTAAACTTTCCTGACGACCTCGTGGCAAGTGCCTCGAAGGGCAGGTTAGTGGTAAGTAAATCGCCTTTGGTGCAATTTGCCAATAATTTTGAGTATTTAGTGCAATATCCACACGGTTGCGTAGAGCAAATTACCTCAAGCGCGTTTCCACAACTGTATGTGCAAGACCTGTTGAAAGTGGTAAGTCCTGAAAAGCAAAACCTTGATATTTTGCAGTCGCAGGCAAGGTTTTATGTCCAAGAGGCAATCTACAAATTGCAAAGCCTACAGACCTATTCGGGTGGATTGAGTTATTGGTCAGGCAATAGTGAAGCGCATAGTTTTGGGACAGTCTATGCCGCGCACTTTATGTTAGAAGCGCAAAAATTGGGTTATCAAGTTGATGCCAATTTGCTTGATGCGATGTTGGGCTTTTTGAAAAATGTATCGGATAATGACGTAGATTATGAATATATTTTCACAGACGACAAGGGCAAACGTTGGAAAAAGAAGGTGGCAAGGCGCGAAAATATTTATGCTTTGTACGTGCTGACGCTTGCGAACCGCGAAAACTTGCCTGTGATGAATTATTACAAGGAAAATTTGGCGCAAATGTCTTTAGATAGCAAATATTTGCTTGCCTCTGCGTTCCAGCTTTTAGGCGACCAAGCTTCCTCAAAAGCCATCTTGCCTACCCAATTTGCAGGTGAGCGCGAAGATTTTGGGTTCAATAACTCGTTTTCCTCACCTTTGCGTGATGAAGCACTTGCTTTGAACGCGCTGATAGAGGCAGACGAAAACAACCTGCAAATCCCTACTATGGCGCGTCATTTGACTGATGCAGTGCGCAGTGCGTCTTACCTGAATACTCAAGAAAATGCGTTTATTTTGTTGAGTTTAGGCAAGTTAGCCCGCAAAACTGCCGACAGTCAAGCGATGGCACAGGTTACGCGAGGCGGCGCACCTGTAGCGAATGGCGCAGATGTGATGTTGATGCAAGACGTTTTAGGCAAGGCTTTTCAAATTCAGGCAAGTAACGGCACGATGTATTATTTCTGGCAGGCACAAGGCTTGAGCGCGAGCGGAAAAGTAGAAAATATTGACCACAAAATTAAGGTTCGAAGGGCTTTTTATGACAAAGAGGGCAATGTTATCAAAAACAACATTTTCCGCCAAAACGATTTGGTGATTGTGAAAATATCGATTGTTACGGACAATTTCATTGGCGAAGTGCCGAATATTGCAATAACGGACTTACTGCCCGCAGGTTTGGAGATTGAAAATCCGCGCCTGACTGCCTCTAAAGAAATCCCTTGGATACGCCATCGCGCCTCTGCGGACTATATCGATATGCGAGATGACCGCATCAATATCTTTACTTCTGCCACGAAAGAGGTCAAAAATTTCTATTACCTCACTCGCGCCGTAACGATAGGCGCGTACAACGTGGGTACGCTCAGCGCAGACGCGATGTATAATGGCGAATTTCGCTCTTATTATGGCGGTGGGCTGGTTCATGTGGTGGAGCGGAATGAGGAGAGTAAGTAAGAATTGTAACCTTGCCTGCCTGTCGGTAGGCAAGGTAAATTCTAATAGTTCGAATAAAAAAATAGTCTAAACCCTAAAATCTTACATCAAAATGGAAAATGCTACAATAAGCGAACAACTCAAAGAAACACAACAAGCCCACCTTGCCAGCACTCAAGCTAAAAGTATTCTTAAAGATATTGGTAATATTTCTTCTAATGTAGACGTATTTAGTAAAAGATGGGTTTGCGAACTTATCCAAAATGCTATAGACACTGCACATTCTTTAGAAAAAAAAGATTTAGAAATTACCATAGAAAAAAATGACAATAACGAAATTATATTTTCACACAATGGAGGGTATTTCAAAATGTTTGATTTACTGGCACTTTTACAAGGAGGCTCAAGTAAAGACTTTAACCAAGAAAGTTCTGATATAGTGGGGCATTTTGGTTCAGGTTTTCTTGTAAGCCATATATTGAGTCGAAAAGTACAAGTAAGTGGAACAGTTAAAGATAAAAATAAGGAGGTTTTTTACGACTTTGAGGTGCTTATGGATAGAAGCAGTAGCAACGAAAATGATATTAGAACAAATATTGAACATAATTTTACTAATATTGATACTGATGCAAAAGATAATGAAGGCACAATTCAAAAAACTTGTTTTATCTATAAAGAAGTTACGCAAGATGGCTTAGATGCCTACCAAAAAGGTGTAGAATTTCTTTCTAAACACATTCCCTATATCATGGCTTTTAACAATATTAAGGTCTTTACTATAGATGGAGAAATCTTTAGCAAAGATACTGAAAAATATGCATATACAAGAAAACGAGGACGTAATTTTAGCGATTCCTACAGAATACAGTATTGAAAGCGATTTATCCAAAGTGTTTATTGCTGTTCCGATTGTAGAAACGGCAAACTATATACATATACCTTTTGTCATCAACAGCAAAAAATTAAAGACAATAGAAGCAAGAAATACACTATCTTCTGACAAAACAGAACTACAAAGCAACATCGAACTCCTTGAAAAAGCTTTTAGTTTATACTTTAACTTTATCAAAGATAAAATGCAGACCTGTTCAAATGCTTATGAGTTCATGAAATTCCAGCTCGTCATGGGAGATAGAGCAAAAGAACCTGTATGGGAAAAATTCAATAATATCGTAAAAGACACATTAGATAAAATCAAAGACTTGAAAGTAGTACCTTTACATGATACAGAACAAAAGCAAAGCATCTTAGATTGTATTTTTCCAATACTGATGTATGACAGTAAAGACCTAACAAACTATAAAAATGATATATTTGCTCAATTCTATGAATTGGTAAATACTATAAAGAACGACATACCTGCAAAAGAAAAACTACACGAATGGAAAGAAGTAGCCAGCAATATAGCAGGCTGTTTAGATGGTATTATAACAACTTATACGATTGATAACCTGATATCGGACTTTAAGGGTGTAGTAGAAACCTATACCAAAAAAAATAAAAATAGCTTACCAAAATTTGATGAGGCTATTTTTTCAGAAAAAAGCCTTCCACTCTCGAAAGATTTACTATTGAAATATTATGAACTTAATAATTTTTTGCATCAAAAGAATTTTCAAGTAAGCAATAGCATTGACAACCTCATACCCTCGGAAGCGGAATGCTTAGGAGGAAAAAATAGGCAATGGACTAAATCAGGCATAGGATTTCAAATTAAGCTAAAAGGTAAAAACCTTGAAGTAGATTCTATAGGTACACATTTATCAAAATTAGGCAAATATTTAATAAGTGAACTCATACACCCAGATTTTGTTCGTTTTGAGGTAGCACAAGCCGCACTAAACAATGAATACTTAACATTGGAAGGTATATTCCAACATCTTAAAGATGAAAAGTATTACTACTTACCCGAAAAAATTACATACGAATGGCTAAAACCTGAAAACGAAAACTATAAAAAACTTATAGGTTGGTTAGGATTATTCAATTGGTGCATAAAAAACAATAAATTGTTTGAAGGAATATATATGCTCATGAACGATTTGAGTATTAGAAAGTGGAAAGAAACAGACAAAACAGAAGTTATTTTGCCATTTAGCGCATTAGCTATCAATACAAAGTATGAAAAACTATATGAAAACAGAGTATTGCACAATCTATATTTTAAATTGGAAGACGAGGTAACAGAACTAAATGACTTCTCAACACACGATGCTTTTATTACAGAACTGCCATACAAGATTCCAGAAACTAACTTAGATAAAGAGAAATTAAGAGCATTAATTACAAGTTCAAAAACAGATTTGTCAAACTCTCACAAAATCAACACACAAACAAGTGAGTATGTATATGATGTTCCTTTTTGGAACGAAACAGTAGGAAAAACAGGCACAAATATAGAACTTTCACAACTTTTTTTTGAGTTTATTATCGAAGTATTGGCAAAGAACAAACCAAAGGAAATTGAAGTTGCTTGTGACTGTAAAGATAAAAAACACACTATTGTTCCAGTCAAATGGTTAAGTCAGATAAAAGTTAGTAGTTGGGTAGCCGTAAAAAAAGAAGAAGGAGACACTGAAAAAATACAGGCACAAGATGCAAATAAATCAACCCTTCCAGCCTTGTTTTTAGATAGCAAAGATAAAACTTTTAATGGTTTAATTATTCAACACCTAAAAAATGATGTATCTTTTTTGAAGCATTTTGACTTTGACTTATTTGATATTTCAGCAAAAATTAAAGCACAAGCCTCAAATGGCAATATATCGGAAGCCACCATTCGCGACAACACTTCTAAATTGATAGATTTGATGGATACAGATGATATAGAAAACATAAGTTCGATAAACCCAGATAAAAATGATGCCTTTAAAGACTACCTTAGAGCAGGTATAGAAAAGTATTCAAAAAACAACACCAAACAAGCAGAAAATAATGCCATAGGCAAGTATGTAGAAAGTGTAATAGAGCAAATTGTTACAGAAAAAGGATTTAAAATAGAATACACAGGCATAGGTTCTGACTACGAACTTTCAGACAATAGCCAAACAACAAGCCTACACTCCGCTAAAATCAATAGCTACCTCCTCGAAATCAAATTTACTATAGGCAACAGGGTACATTTAAGCAAGGTTCAAGGAAAAGAAGCACAAAAAAACAAAAAAGAGTACATAGTGGTGGTAGTAAAATGTACTGAGGCTGAAAGAAAAAAAATCTTAGAATGTGCAACAAGAAACACTCCTATAAATGATAATATAACAAATACTGTAAAAAAAAATACATATATTATCGTGAATGTAGATCAAAAACTTCCATCTGTTACTAATGATAGTAACGATATAGAAACAGACATGAATGGCTATTGGCTAAAAGAGAGTCTTTGGAAAAATACAAATTGCGCTTCCATAGAAAATTGGTTGAAAAATATTTAGTTTCCTCGCCCCTCGTTGTGCGTAGTTTTCAACTACGCACTTCCAATAGGCGCGGGTTTGCAACCCGCAAAATGCAAAGCATTTTTCTACCGAGCTAAAAAACAACCAAAACCGCGCTAAAATCCTGTAAAACAGGGGTTTAGCGCGGTTGTTTTTTGGGTGGTGGGCAGGCA
>JAAFJK010000573.1 GCA_013298105.1 Cytophagales bacterium | reverse complement strand
CTTAGGAACGAGTAAAAAATAACTTGCTAATTTTGTTAATCTTTTGCGCTTATACTTTGTTGCAATAATCATTACAAAACACCGCTTTGCGCTTCTATTGCGCCTCGTCTAAGCCCAAAATATTGCACAAAATCTTTATCACTTTATTTTTTACTCGTTCCTTACACACTAATTTTAAAGAAAAAATAATTTTTTATTCAAAAAATTTGGTTATTCAAAAAATAATATTTAGTTTTGAAGCATAAAGTAAGAACGTATTAAAAAAACGGCTAAAATAATTTTTTTGCTACGCGCTCACACACACACTAATAACATTTTTGAACACACTTCTTGAACGTATGCAAGCTATAGAAATAGCTATTCAATACGATATACTCCTACATATAGGGGTGGCACATACTTTTTTTGGCGAAGAAAAGCCAGATACCTTTATGTGGCAACCTTCCAATGAAACGATAAGTCTATTGAATCAAATGGGAATTTTGGTACGCTATAATACAGATAGCGTTTTACTTCTTGCTTCTTCAGCAGAAGAAGCCTCATTGCGTAAAAAAGTACAAGAAAATCCCACGTTCACGCTCTCCTTCGCAGTATATTCTACCAATCCATATTTTGTGCAGTTTACCAATTTGCCTTTAGAAGAAAAAGGGAAGTGCTTTTATTTTACCAACGCACAAAATAAAAACAATACGCTACACGCTACCGAATTTGCCACTGCTACAGATAGGCTTCCTATCGTGGCAGGCAAGTATATGTTGAGTGAGCAAAAAACAGGCAGTACATTCACGCTTTCTCATGCGCACTTGCCTACCCAAGAAGAACTAACGGCAGACAATCTTGGCAATGTAACGGCAGACCTCACGCACTTGCCTACTGGAAAATATACGCTCGCCAACAAATCCAAAACAGAAATTACTTTTTTGCATGTATCCCCCCCCGCAGGCAAGGTGCTTGTAGGCTGGGTGGATATGGTCATTGACGAAAAAACAAGCCAAAAATGGGTTACTGAAATGGGTAAAGGGGAGAAGATAAAACCGCAAACACACCAAATAAAATTCGAAGCGCGTAAAACTTTTTGGAAATATTATTTTATTTCAAAATATTTGCCTAATCTTGACCACACAGAAATAGAAGTTACAGGAAATACTTTGTCATTTGAAAAACCTCAAGAGGTTATTTTGCCCAATGGCACAAAAGCGACTTGTTTTGAAGCAAAACAAGCCTTGCATTTGAAGAAAAAATCAAACATGAATATACAGCTCGTCCGAAAAAAAGATGCCAAAGGCAATAACATCAGACAGGTATTGTGTAAAGTACCCGCCCCCAGTTTTGAAGGACTAAGGGCAGACTCACGACAGGCAGATGCCAAAGTATCCTCAGAAGTAATCATCTATTTATAAATAATAACACAAATAAAACTTTTAAAACCCTAAACCTCACATATAATTATGGCGCTCAAACTTGCAACGCCCGGCGTTTACATTGAAGAAAAAAACGCTTTCCCAAACTCGGTAGCGGCTATTTCTACGGCTGTTCCTGCATTCATTGGGTACACACAATCTGTTAGTCGTAAAGGTCAATCTTTACTCAATAAAGCAGTTCGTCTTACCTCATTTGCAGAATTTGTTGATATTTTTGGTGGCGCGGCTACTACAAAATATCAGATTGAAGAAACTTCAGGAGATGAAGTGGACTTTGAAGTAGGTGGCAAAAAATACCAACTTGCCCCTGAAAGTTCATCTCGTTATGTGTTGTTTGATAGCATCAGATTGTTTTTCGCCAATGGCGGAGGCACTTGCTATATAGTATCGGTGGGTAGCTATAGTTCAGCTATCAGTAAAAAAGCACTCGAGGGAGGTATCACGCCGCTCATCTCTGAAAGTGAGCCTACTATCGTAGTAATCCCTGAAGCAGTAATGCTTGAAGAAGGTGATTGCTTTGCGGTACAGCAGGCTATGCTTATGCACTGCGGACAGAAAATGAAAAACCGTTTTGCGGTATTGGACGTTTACAATGGCTTCCAAGCACGCACTTATGACGAAACAGACGTTATCACACGCTTCCGTGAAGGTATTGGCAACAATTTCCTAAACTTTGGTGCGGCATATTACCCTTGGGTATATACTTCTGTAGTACAGTCAGACGAAATCAGCTTCCAAAACATCTCCAACCTTGATGTACTTGAAACAGCACTTACAGCTGAAGCAGACGAAAGTGGTGCTGATGCAAAGCGCGTAGGCGAGGCTAAATTGGAAATTGCTAAATTGGCAGATGCCAACGCAAATCCTACCTCTGTAAACCAAACCCTGAACACCATCAGTCCTTTGTTCCGTACTATCTTAGGTCGTATCCGTACACTTCAGAATGTATTGCCTACAAGCGCAGGTATAGCAGGCGTTTATACTATGGTAGATAACTCTCGCGGTGTATGGAAAGCTCCTGCAAACGTAGGGTTCAATAGCGTAGTAAGCCCTTCTGTAAAACTTACAAACGAAGACCAAGAAGACCTCAACGTAACAGTAACAGGTAAATCTGTAAACGCAGTACGTACATTCCCTGGTTTGGGTGTGTTGGTTTGGGGCGCACGTACACTTGACGGTAACAGCCAAGACTGGCGTTATGTCAACGTAAGACGCACGTTGCTTTTCATAGAAGAATCTATCAAAAATGCGGCTCGTGCGTATGTGTATGAAGCAAACACAGCGACTACATGGTCTTTGATGCGCAGTATGATTTCTGCATTCTTGACTGACCTTTGGAATCAAGGTGGCTTGGTAGGTCTTACACCTGAGCAGGCATTTGATGTGCAAGTAGGCTTAGGAACTACTATGACTCCCAATGACGTACTTGATGGCATCATGCGTATCAGCGTGAAAGTGGCTATCTCTCGTCCTGCTGAATTTATCGTGATTACGTTCCAACAAAAAATGCAGGAATCATAGTAAGATTTTAGATTTTTGAATTACGATTTGCGATTGCATTTCAATCAAAAAATCGTAAATCAAAAATCGTAATTTAACAAAAACCAATTTTCATTCATTCTAAACACAACACTCCTCAATAAATATGGCTGACGCAACCGAACTCTGGCCCATTCCCAAGTTTCACTTCTCTGTACAAATAGATGGTACTGCTTATGCGTTCCAAGAAGTTACAGGTTTGAAACTGAACACTGAAGTGATTGAATATCGCGTAGGCAATGACCCTACTTTCATCAAGCAACGTGTACCTGGTTTGAAAAAATTTGAGAACGTTACTTTGAAAAAAGCTATGTTCAAAAATGACAGCGTACTTTATGATTGGTTCATGGACGTACAAAAGAATTTTGAACGCCGCAAAGACCTTATCATCAGTTTGCTTGACGAACAAGGCACGCCTTTGTTCACGTGGACTGTAGTGCGTGCATTCCCTTTGAGCATCTCAGGTCCTGACTTGAACTCTGACGGCAATGAACTCGCTATGGAAAGCCTTGAAATAGCACACGAAGGGCTAAGCATGGCAAAAGGATAGTCTTAACTCTCAATCCATACCCTAAGAGCCATGCGATGGTTCTTAGGGTTTTTAAACTTTTTGAATATGTTGAATCTGCTATTTGGCACAAAGAAATTTCAAGTTACGCCTTCATTTTTCTACAAAGTGATAACACCTTTCAGCCCAATGGGAGGCGAGGGATTTACAGAAATAAGTGGTATGAGCATGAGCGTACAAACTGAAACCGTTTCTGGTGGAGGTATGCAAGCCAATCAATACCTTTTGCCTAAGTCTGTCAGTTTTGAGAATTTGAAGCTCAAGCGTCCTATGGTTTCGAGTTCCGCGCTGGGTACTTGGTGCAGGGCAACCATTCATAGTGGGTTTTCAAGGGTAGTTCCTGTGCCTATGGTGGTTATGCTCTTGAATCCTGATACAAGTAAGCCTGTGGCGATATGGTCATTCATGAAAGTATATCCAGTAAAATACAATACAGGACCTTTCAGTGCCGAAAGAAGTGAGATTGCATACGAAGAAATGGAGTTTGCGTACAGTAGTTTCAACAGACAAATGTAATGCGATGGCACTCGAGATAAAAGAGCTTATTGTCCGTATCAATGTGCAAGAAAATGCCTTTCCGCGCCCGAATCAAGAGCGTGTAAAAGGCGAAATAGATGCCCAAACTATTCGCCAAATCGTGCGAGAATGTACTGAAAAAGTATTGGAAATCATAGAACGAAACAAAGAACGATAGTATATGTTAGCAGCACTACTTGGTAGAGTTACCAAACTCAAGATTACAAATTTTATGACACCCCCTAAGATGTTTGAGTGTTTGATAAACCCAGATACGCTTAGCCGTGCCATTGACATCACTTTTACGGAGCAAGACGTACCACCAGGTACTCAAGACCCAGAAAGTAAATTTGTGCGTAAAAAACCCGATACCATCAATTTTGAACTTCTAATAGATGGGACAGGGGTTGTAGATGTAACGGGACCAACTGCTGAAACACAAATCACAAAATTGCGTGAAGCCGTCATGAGTTATGACAGCAAAACGCACCAAATATCGCCTGTAAATATCACTTGGGGGACAACCTTGAATTTTATAGGCAGGCTACAGAATATGTCCATAAATTATACTATGTTTGCGCCTGATGGAAAGCCTTTGCGTGCAAAAGTGTCTTTGTCTTTTGTAGGTGATACGCCTGCAAAAAAGGATATGAGCCAAAGAAATATAAATTCGCCTGACCTTTCGCACATCATAGTGATAAAAGAAGGCGACCATTTGCCAGATATATGTGAGCAAATATATGGCAATCCAAAATTGTATTTAGAAATCGCACGTATCAATAAACTTACGAACTTCCGAAATCTCAAAGCAGGTATGGAATTGCTTTTTCCTCCACTTGATAAATCATAGGAATAAAATAAAGTCATTTCTTTCTTTGCTCAATAGAATAAGGTTTTAAACCCTATCCTATTGAGCAAAGAAAAAAATGAAAATAACAAATCATAAAAGATGATATTATCCAAAATATAAAACCAATATGCTCTCGATGCTCTCGGCTTTAGGCTCTAAATCTTCCTCTACAGCCACTACGGTTCAGATATTCTCTGAAGGTTCAGAAATACCAAATACGTATGGAGTGCTACTTGTGCAGGTACACAAAGACATCAATAAAATACCCACTGCCAAAATCAAATTGCGTGATGGGGGACTTACTTCCAAATCTTCTTTTGAAGTGAGCGAAAAAGATAAATTCAAACCAGGTAAAAAGATAAAAATTAAAGCGGGACACGCGCCTGACAAGATGGCACTGATTTTTGAAGGCATAGTGGTAAAGCAAAGCATGAAAGTCAAATCTAATGGTACAGTAACCCTCGAAGTAGAATGTAAACACCCTGCCATAAAACTCTCCACTGTACGCAAAACAGCCGTTTATAAAGATAAAAAAGACAGCGAAATAATCGCTACCCTTTGGAAGTCGCTTTCAGGTTCGAAGACCATGACAGCCACTACCACAAAGCACGAAGCAGTGATACAATACAATACTACCAACTGGGATTTTATACTCATGAGAGCCGACATTAATGGCTTCGTGGTAATGCCAGAAGATGGTAAATTAGAAATAAAAGCACCTAATTTTTCGGCTAAAGAATTGGCTACCATAGAATTAGGCAAAAACATGATAGAGTTTCAGGGAGAAGTTGATGCACGTACACAACATAAATCAGCTTCCAGCCACGCTTGGAATCACACCAACCAAAAATTAGTGGAGGCAAAAGGCAGTAGCGCATCTGCAAGTTTGGCGGGTGGCTGGACGACTGGCGGTCTATCAAGTGTTACGAATGAAGACCCCACCACCTTGCCTACCTCCGCGAATATGCCTTCCACTTTTTTGGATAAATGGGCAAGTTCAAAACTTTTGAAATCTTCGCTCTCACTTTTTCAAGGTACGGTAAAATTTGTGGGTGATGCCAAAGTAAAACTTGGTGGCACTATCAAACTCAAAGGATTGGGCAAAAAATATTCGGGCAAAGCCTATATAGGTGGCGTTTCACATACTATAGAAGACGGACTTTGGACAACTGAAGTGCGCATGGGCGTATCGAGTGATTGGTATTATGAACTTTCCCAAAACGTGAAATCTCCAGAGGCTTCGGGCATAGTGCCGCCTATGGAGGGACTGACGATAGGCATTGTGAGCAAAATACATGAAGATAAAGATGGAAATTTCAGGATTTTATTAAAATTGCCTGTGCTTAAGCAAGATAATAAAATGGTCTTGGCGCGTTTTGTGATGCCTTATGCCTCGAATAAAGCAGGTATATTCTTTTTTCCTGAAGTAAATGACGAGGTAATTGTGGGTTTTTTGAATAATGACCCTTCTTCGCCTATCATTTTGGGCTCGGTGTATAGCAAAACTTCGCACGTCCCGCCACTCAAAGCTGAAGATAAAAATCCTAAAAAAACTATCGTTACAAAAAGCCAGCTCAAAATAACTTTTGATGACAAAGACAAAATAATCATTGTAGAAACGCCTGCAGGCAATAAAATTACGCTTGATGACAAGGCAGGCAAGATAGAAATAGTAGATAAAAATAAAAATAAAGTTACGATGGACAGTAGCGGTATAAAAGCCGAAACTATGAAAGATATGGTATTGAAAGGCAAAAATGTTACCATCGAAGCTATGGCAAATTTAACACTGAAAGGTACGGCAGGTGTAGCAGTACAAGGCGCGAAAGTAGAAATAAAAGCAGACGCAAAATTTGAAGCAAAGGGCGCGATGGCAACTGTAGAAGGCTCGGCAATGGCTACCCTCAAAGGTGGCGCAACTACTACTATCAAAGGTGGAATTGTAATGATAAACTGATTTACGATTTACGATTTACGATTTAGAGTCGTACATCCTAAATAAATTTTAATCATACGTTTTCATTCAAAAAATGGTATAAAACTCAAAAATATAAATTTTCATGACTAAAGAAGATTTAAAAAATAGAACAAAAGAATTTGCTTTGAGAATTATTAAAATGACAAATAACTTGCCTGCCTCTAAACTTAGTCAAATTATTGAAGACCAGATAATTCGTTCAAGCACATCTGTTGGTGCAAATTATAGGGCGGCTTGCAGAGCCAAATCAACAGCAGATTTTATAAACAAACTGAAAATAGTGGAGGAAGAGTTAGATGAAACTTTGTATTGGATAGAGCTTATTGAAGATAGTGGATTGATAGAATCAAAATTATTACAGAATCTTAAAAGTGATGGTAATGAGTTACTTTCTATAATTGTAAGTAGTATTATTACAGCACGAAAAAACAAATAACTTTGGATTTACGAATTGCGATTTACGAATTACGATTTTGGGTTTACGATTTACGAATTACGATTTACGATTTACGATTTACGATTTACGATTTACGATTTACGATTTACGATTTACGATTTACGATAATCTTAATCAGACATTTACAATATTAAGTCATAAAAAAAGATAGTAAATCGTAAACCTAAAATCGTAAACCTAAAATCGTAAACCTAAAATCGTAAACCTAAAATCGTAAATCGTAAATCGTAAACCTAAAATCGTAAACCTAAAATCGTAAACCTAAAATCGTAAATCGTAAATCGTAATTCGTAAATCGTAAACCCAAAATCGTAAATCAATATGCCTCCTGCCGCAAGAATTGGTGATATGCACGTCTGTCCGATGGTTACGCCTGGTGTACCTCCAGTCCCTCATGTGGGTGGAGCTATTACGCTTGGTTGTCCTACAGTTTTGATAGGCTCTATGCCTGCCGCCTGTCTGGGCGACATGGCAACTTGTGTGGGTCCTCCTGATAGCATCATAAAAGGCTCTGCCACTGTACTGATAGGGGGAAAACCCGCCGCAAGAATGGGCGACAACTGCGCACATGGCGGAAGTATTGTGTTGGGTTGTATGACTGTAATCATAGGGGGCTGACATTTATCATTTAACAAGGAACATTTATCATATCTATAAAATTAATTATTGTTAGGTACTGTTCAGTTTTATTCAATCTTTTGTTTTTTTTCGGTTGTCAATCTGAAAAAAAAGACCGCAAAAAATAGTAACTATTTGACTATCAACTAAAAACCAACAACTATCAACCACTTACATCAAAATAATTCAAAATGAAACCTCCAAAGACCTTTTTGGGTGTGGGCTGGAAATTCCCCCCCACTTTTGATAAAAGAATGAACAGTGTAGAAATGGTGTCAGATGAAGCCGACATCAAAGAATGTCTGTATATTTTACTTTCTACAAGGCGTGGAGAGCGCGTGATGCTACCTGATTTTGGGTGTGATTTGCGGATATTGGCATTTGACAATATGGACCCAAATACGCTTGCACAAGCCCAAGAAATGATAGAAACGGCTATTTTGAATTATGAACCACGCATTACGCTGGACGGTGTGGAAATATCTTCAGACAGTTTGAATGGCACAATCTATATCAATGTGAGCTATACCATTCGCAAAACTAACACAAGAACTAATATGGTGTTCCCTTATTACTTGATAGAAGGAACAGAGATAAACAACGACTAAGATGAAGCAAACCAACGCAACCCCTCGCTCTGGAAGTAGGCAAGATAGCCGTTTTTTGGCTAACTTAGACCCAAGTACCGTAAAGGTAGATGACCGCAGTTTAGAAGATTTATTGCTTTTTACGGCAAGATTTTCTAAACTTGTCCGCTTTTATAATCTTGAAAACAAAATAGAGGGCGATTGGTCTGACTTTTTTAATGATGAACTGATAATTTTAGCCACCATATACCAAATAAATCCACCCGAAATAGAGGAGAATTTTCAGGAAATAGTAGCCAATCTAAAGCGATTCAAACGACCTGAAAAGAAAAACTTATATTTGGGTAAAGCCTTTGAGGAGATTTTTCAGATGGCAATGCTTTTTGAGAAATGGTCTGCACATTTGAAAGAAGTAGAGGCTTTTTCGGGCAGTCCCGCCCCTTTGCGAAGTGAGATTTTTAATGCCATTGACAATAGATTGGGACAGGCTTTTATTGATTTTCAGAACCTTTACCAAGACATTCAGGCAGAGCCAACTTTTCAACTTGCCTCCCCGCTTGACTTTGGGGAGTTTAGTCCGTTTTGGACTTTAGGCACTGCGCCCAAAGCGTTGGAGAAGGGAGGGCAGGCAAGTTTGCAAGACCGCTATCAATTTTATGTAGGCTATCTTGAAGATATATTCAAGGTATTTTATGAAACATTGATTTATCTAAAAAACCAAGCCAAATATTATTTCCAAGCCTCTCTCAACGAAGACAATCACTATCCAGAAATATCACTTATTGTCGCATTTTTGCAACTTTATAAGACACAACAAGACCATTTGAATGATGTTTCAAAAAGATATTTGGATTTTTATTATTATGAGGTATTGAAGCAAAAACACAAAGACATAGTTCCAAATCATATATATATCAAATTTAATTTGAATGACAATGCCAATTTTGTGGAAGTTGTCGATGGTGAGCGATTCATAGGAGGCGAATACGAAAATGGAGATGATGTAATTTATATTTCAGACAACAAAGTTCAGCTAAATAAAATAGAAGTTCAAAAATTGCATACCATTTATGCCGATTTCAATACCCTGAATGTGCAAGGAAAGCCTTTGCGACTCATGAGTGGTATGATTTCTGCCACGATTCCTGTAGAAGAAGTTACGCCCAATTCCGAAAAAATCATAGCTTATACCTTTCCTACCTTTGGCGACAAAAAAGGCTATAGCTTGGCGCAAGGCTACAGTTCTAAAGAATCTGAATTGGGTTTTGCGGTGGCTTCGCATGGGCTTTTTTTGGAAGAAGGTACACGCAATGTGAAAGTAAGTGTTTCATTCAATCCAGATTCTTTCAAATTGTTGGAAGATTTGGTAACTTCTTTGAGCGCGACTTTCAATGAAACTATAGACCAATTATTCATCAAAATTTTCTTAGAGGCATTTCGTCTTGAGATTACTGCGCCTGAAAGTTGGCTTGCCATCACAAAATATGTGGCTGTAAAAGACAAGGAAAATCCAATATTGCATATTTCGTTTACGGTAGAGCCAAATCAACCGCCCATAGTAGCCCACAATCCCGAAATACATGGCGGAATGTACCAAACTATTCTGCCTATTTTGAAAATTATTTTGAATAGTGATTCTTACCTTTATCCATTTACTTTGTTAGAGAAGTTGGTGGTAGAGCAAGTGGTTATTCAAGCCAATGTAGTGGGTATCAGGGATTTGAAGATTTACAGCGAATTTGGCGAACTTAGTCCCACAAGTCCTTTCCTGCCCTTCGGACCAAGTCCGCACATAGGTTCATACTTCATCATAGGCAAAAATGAAATTTTCCAAAAGTCTATTGATAAATTGGAAATAAAAATGGAGTGGTTTAATTTGCCCAAAGACAATAGCGGATTTTTTGGGTATTACCTTCCCTACGAGCTACCGCTTGATAACACTACTTTTGAGGCGAATATTTCTGTTCTCAATAATGGGCGTTGGGTGCCTGAAAATCCAGCCCTTAGACAACATATCAAACTTTTTAGAACCAAAATAAATCCTAAAGACGAAGTACCACAACCTGAAGCGGAATTGCATCACACTACGTTTTTGGATAATATTGATATTTCTAACCTGAAACTTTCGCACAACTACGAAGACATCACGAAGGAAGCAAATTATGACAATTTGAGCGATAGAGGGTTTTTGAAGCTGGAATTTGCCAATCCCTATTTTGGTTTTGGACACGATATGTATGCAAGTGTAGTTTCCAAAATCACATTGGAGAATGCCACTTCTGGGCTTTTTAGCATGATTAAAAATGGCTTCAAAAAGCCTGATCCGAAGCCTATGCCCAATTCGCCTCACGCGCCTCAGCTTCAAAGTATTTCGCTGAATTATGAATCTACTTCAGTGATATTGCTGACAGATAGAAGCGTAAAAGCGGATAAAATCAATGAAAGAGGGCAGTTTTTTCATATTCACCCCTTTGGAGAGCAACAGGTTTATCCAAATTATACCCAGCATACGACTAAACTTTTACCCGAATTTTATGGAGAAGGTTGTTTGCTTTTGGGACTAAGTGAGGTAAATGCGCCCCAGTTATTTTCTATTTTATTTGAACTTACAGAAGGCGTAGGCAGTTCCTCAGATGAGGCAAGACCAATCATAGAATGGAGTTATTTGGTAAATGACGATTGGCAGGTACTGCCACCGAATAAGATTATCAATGACGGTACAGACAATTTTATCAAAACAGGCATCATCACTTTAGAATTGCCTTATGATTTCAAAAATGGTAATACCATTTTAGATGCTGAACTATTTTGGCTTCGTGCTTCAGTAATAGCGAATATGGGCGCAGTGGGTAGTTTGAAGCATATTTCTACTCAAGTCGTATCAGCTACATGGGAAAATAACGAAGAATATCCAACTTTCTTAGAAAGACCCTTGCCTGCCTTTTCGCTCAGGGGTTCAGAAACAAACCTTTTGGGTGTGCGCGATATGGAGCAACCGCTCGATTCTTTTGGTGGACGCTCAGAGGAGCAGAGCAAAAAGTTTTTTACACGCATTAGCGAAAGATTGCGCCACAAGCAAAGGGCTATCAATCCGTTTGACTTTGAGCGCATGATTTTGGAGCGTTTCCCGCAAGTGCATCAAGCTACTTGCCTGCCCAACATGACAAGCAGAAGCCTCTATGCACCAAGTTCTGTGATGCTGGTAGTGGCACCTATGTCTGACGGCATCAATCAAGAACCGCAGGTAAGCAGCGAACTTTTATATGACATCAAGCAGTATTTACAAAAATATGTATCGCCTTTTACGTACCTCGAAGTGCGCAATCCTGCCTACGAGCGCGTAAAAATCATAGGCGATTTGAAACTGGCTTTGGGCTATAGCTTTGGTTATTATGTCCAAAAATTGAATGAAGACATTAGTTTTTATTTGTCATCAAGCATTACAGGCAAGCGCAAATCAGGAGAATTGGGTGGTAGAATCAATACGGCTGATGTACTGAGCTATATACGCACGTTGCCGTATGTGGAGTTTATCACAAGATTCTCAATGGTACAAATCGCGCAGGATTTCAGGGGAAATAACATTCTACTGGACACTGCCGAAACAGAAACACCCAAACCTTTCCTACAAGCTACCAAACCATGGTCTATCTTGGTGCCTGCACAAGCGCATCAACTCTTGACTTTGGACGAGAAAAACGAAATCTTGCCTACCAAAGCGGGTATTCGCAACCTGCAAGTGGGTATTGATTTTATTGTAGAGTAATTTTTATAATCATTTAATAATCAATATACTAAGTTCGTACCTCGTACTTCTTACTTCAAACCTCTCATTGAGATTATGGCATTGCAAAATAGAACCACACTCAGAAATTTTTTCCGCAAAGGACAAATACCCACTGAAAATCATTTTACTGACCTCATAGAGTCCATGCTCAATAAGGTAGATGATGGTATGTCCAAAACGATTGATGACGGACTTACACTTTCGCCTATCGGAAGTTCAAAAAAACTGATTAGTTTTTTCAAAAGTGTGGAAGACAAAAACCCTGCGTGGGGGCTGGAAATAGACAAAGGCAATTCAAGTATCTCGTTCAATAACAGCGTGAATGAAAGTGTACTCGCTATGACTCAAGAAGGAAAAGTAGGTATTAACAAGGCTTTTCCGAATTATACCCTTGATGTGAATGGTACTATAGCTGTCCAAAGTCGTGTAGGTTCTTTCAAACAAGGCAAAGTGTTGGCAGACGGCAAATGGCACGTGGTTTTAGAAAAACTAAATGGCTGTTATGCTTTTGACATCATCGCGGGGGTGGGCAAGAAACGTACAGGTAAGTACGCGCTTTTGCACGCTTACGCACTTAGCACTTTTGGGCGTTCGAACAGCAAAATACAAATTCATCAAGCCTATTATGGCTCGCGTTGCAATAAAATAGACTTGCGTTGGGTAGGCAATACGCACGAATTTAACCTCGAAATGCGTACAAGATGTAGCTATGATGGAGATTTTTATGTGAATTACAACATCACAAATCTTTGGAGTGATACGTTCATGGACGGTAGCACAAAACCTGATGCTTAAAAAAAGCCTTTTGCTATGCGCAAAAGGCTTTTTTAGTATTTTACATGATAGCTTCATAATAACTATTCAGAAATTCTATCAATTTGACAAGCGTATTGATTTCTAAAATAGGCAAATTGAACC
>JAAFJK010000584.1 GCA_013298105.1 Cytophagales bacterium | reverse complement strand
ATATACTTGGTTTTGAGAGCGCAGACTACCACGAGCTGACCAAAGAGCAGGGCTGTAGCATTGATACAGGTATTTTGATAGCTCGCAAACGCGCCATAGTGCGTTGGTGGAGAGAGATGGCAAAGACCTTGCCTGCCCACCAAGTAGAGGCGTTTGCGTACAATACCTGCGAAGCCCTCAAAAAAATGGACGAGGTAGGCAAGATAGGCAAATGCTTCTTTACGCTCAAAAACAGCGAGATGCCGCGCCCCAAAATGCTTGACAACACGAGTGCCTCCAAATTGGATAGCGACATTCAGGCGTGGCTTGAGGCACATTATGCGAATGGCAACCGCCCCAGTGGGAAAGCGGTTTGGAAAATGTATTGCCAAGTCCGAAACAGTAAAGGCTGGGAATATGTGAGTTATCAGACTATCCACAACTGGCTCAAGTCCATCAAAGCAAAATGCGACATAGAGCGTCAAGGACTTAAAAACTTCAAACTACAGACAGGGCTTGCGACTATGCGTGTAGTGCCTGAGTTTGGTGATGTCTGGAGTATGGACGGTACACCTGTCAATGTTTGGGTAGTGAACGACAATTTTCAAGCCCGCCAATGCGCCTACAAAGGTGTGTGCGTAGATGCAGGCACAGGGCTTGCGGTGGCGGTTTTGACCAAAACCGAAACTATCCAGATGTACAAAGACACCTTTATCAGTATGGTTCGCGCCACAAGGCGATTGCCTAAAATCGTGCAGATAGACCATTTTGGGGGTTTTGTGCAGTTTACGGATTGGCTCGCGCTTTATGGCGTAACAGTGGAAAAGCCCAGTAGAGGCAATCCACGCGCCAAAATAGTAGAGGCGGTATTGGGGCATATCTCCAACCAGATAGAACGCTACCATCCTGCCTTTAACGGTATGAATACCACTGCTAAAGAGGGTAGGCTTTCAGATGAGTTCCGCGACAAGCAGGCTATCCCTGAAGCTATCTCTTGGCGCGAAGCGAAAAACTATGTAGAAAAAATCACGCCTTCAGCTTGGAACAATCACGTGATGGAGAGGCTTGAGGGCAAGCCCTGCGGCAAAACACCGCTTGAGCTATTCTTGGAAAAGTCCAAAACAAGCCCCTTGCTGAATGAAGAAGATTATGCGCGTATCGTGGGTTTTCATCACTGCATCAGATTGGGTGTAAATGGGCTTCAATACAACCAAGAATACGAAACGTATTCTTTCTTGCCTGACTACGAGGCTTGGGGCGCGAAGCGCATAGCGCAATGGCTACTCACAAACAAAGGCAGGTCTTTCAATCTCTACACTATAGACCACAAACGCGCCTACGTGATAGATGTGCAGGCAGGCAAGGATGTTGGTTGGTTCAATGTCCGCCATCGGGTAGAGATGTCGCCCACACTTTGGGGTGAGGCAGGCAAGGCGCAAATGGGGCAAGATGAAGCTATCCGCAAGGCAATGGTCGCAGAAGCAAAAGGCGACATAGCCCGCGCCAAAGAGATGTACCCAGGCGCATTTGAGGACTTAGCACAAAACGCCTTGCCTACCAGCTCGCTTGAGCTTGTGGAGGGTGTGGTAGTAGATACGAGTACGGGTGAGGTACTAAGCCCCCTAACCCCCGAAGGGGGAATGAGTATGGAATCCGTACTGAAAGGCAGTGTAGGCAAGGATAGCTTGAATGAGGCTGAAGAAGCCTGCAAAATGGAAGGCTTAGAACTCCAAACCCAAACCCCTAAGCCTAAAAAAGCGCAAAAAACTAAAAATCAAAAGCCTGAAATCGACAAGGCGAATGACGACAATTATGTATTGGTAGAATTGCGCAATGGCGAGTTACGCTACGTACCTAAAATGCTGTAAACTAAATCTATCAGGTCTTTAAAGACCTGATAGATTTGAAAAAACTAATTTTTAACCCTTTTAACCCCTTTGAAACAATGAAAAAGCAAAAATTCCAAATAGGAAAAACTGTAACAGTGCAAATCAAAAAAGATTTTCTTGAAGCTATGCCTTCGGATTTTATTCCAACGAAACATCTCCGCGCTCTATTATCCAGTCAGGCATCTCAGTTACAAAGTCAATGATGCTATAACCTTTTCTGTAAGCAAACAAGGTTGTTGCGCTTAGTAAGTGGATTATTTCAGGTATATAGGAATTGCCTGCAAATGAAATCTCTAAAAAATTCTTCAAGTTTCCTTTGTACCCTGCTTTTATCCATCTGCCTGTAGGTTCTGAAAATCCAAGTGTTACGCAAAAGTTAGCCCATTCGTTCATTGCGCGTTGCGCGAAATCCTCCATTTCCTTCTTTTTATTCCTTTTGGTTAGCAAATCATCTACAGGTTCGCTGATTACCTTGATAGAAAGGGTGCGGTTTTCAGAGTAGTAAGCATAGTTTAAATGCGATTGATTCATGTTATTTCGGGTTTAGTTAAAACAAAGCCCAAAGTTAAACACCAAACAGGGAAATTCAAACTTCCCTGTCAAAAATAAACAAACCCTCTCCTATGATAGCTATCCCTATTTCCGACATTACTTTGAAATTTCAAGAAGTCGTAAAGACCTTGAAAGAAATCAAAACCAAGAAAAACGCCACGCTCACTACCCTTGTGGGGCTTACGAACCTCTCCAAAACCCAGATAGGCGAGTTGCTGAATGGTAATTTAGAGCGCAAAAAAGACGGCAAGCGCAATTTTAGCAATGCTGTCATTGAGCGACTGCACCGCGACCTTGTGGCTCGAAAAGAACCTGCAGCTACTGCGCCCTTTGTGCGCCTGACAAAGGTAGCCCAGCAAACCCAGCGCGAAGCGTGCATGACTTGCGTGGTAGGCAAGACAGGGGTAGGCAAGTCCACTACCATCAAGCACCTGTTGCGTGAGCAATCTAATATGTACTATGTCCTTTGCGACCACCTCACGACAGAGGTAAGCCTTTTTGAGCAAATAGCACAGGTATTCGGATTGAAGTCGGACTGGGATAAACTCAAGGGTAAGGCACGTAAAAAAGCCATGATAGAAGCTATAGCGGACTTTGCCAATAGGCATGATTCGCCCGTGCTACTGGCGCTTGATGATATGCACCACTTCAACACCATCAAAGTCTATCAAGATTTGAAGT
>JAAFJK010000051.1 GCA_013298105.1 Cytophagales bacterium | reverse complement strand
AGAGGAACTCTCAACTCTCAACTCTCAACTCTCAACTCTCAACTCTCAACTCTCAACTCTCAAAAAGAAATTTGTTTTGTAATAAGACTTCAAAAAACCTGCTTGCTTTGCGGGCAGGCTTTTTTTAATTTTTTTCAACGTCTTATAACACTGCAAAACATATCAAAAAACAAAATATTACCAAATGTTTTAAAAACAAAACAAAATACTAATATGAATATGCGTTATTTTTACTTCCAAAAAGGCACTTTGAAGGCGTTATTAGCGACTCTGCTATTTTGCTTGCCTACCTTTGCCTACAGTCAAGCCTTTATCACGACTTGGCAGACTACTGATGGACAAATCGCTGTTCCTACCTTTCCTACGGCTACGTACAATTACGACGTAACGTGGACAAACCTTATTACAAATGTAACAGGCACGCTTACAGCGCAAACAGGCGATGCGACCATAATGGGGCTAACCAACAACGAAACGTACAGAATAGAAATTACAGGCACGTTTCCGCGTATTTATTTCAATTCGGGAGGTGAAAGACTGAAAATCCGCACTATAGAACAGTGGGGCAATATTGCTTGGACAAGTATGGAAAATGCTTTTTGGGGTTGTGAAAACCTTACCTACAATGCTACTGATGCGCCAAATCTTGCAGGGGTTACGCGTATGTTTTTTATGTTCAAGGGGTGCAGTAGTTTTAATGCTACAGACCTCACAAGCTGGAATGTAAGCACTATTCAAAGCATGGAGCATTTGTTTGAGGGAGCGATAGCCTTCAATGGAAACGTAAGCAACTGGAATACAGGCAATGTTACGAATATGCAAACTATGTTTGGCTCGTTCTTTTCAGGAAGTATGGCTTTCAACCAAAATATCAGCAGTTGGAACACAAGCAACGTTACGGATATGAGCTATATGTTTTACAATGCTACAAGTTTTAATCAAAATATCAGCAGTTGGGTTACAACGTCTGTAACGAATATGTCTAATATGTTTGCGGGAGCGTCAGCTTTCAATCAACCTATCAATACATCGGGTGGTGCTTGGAATGTTGGCAATGTTACAGATATGTCGTTGATGTTTGCGAGTGCCTCTGCTTTCAATCAAAACCTGAATAGTTGGAATGTAGGCAATGTAACAAATATGATGTCTATGTTTTTTAACTGCCCCAATTTTAATGGTAATGTGGTAAGTTGGAATGTGAGCAACGTACAAGATATGTCGCAAATGTTTTTGAGTACGGCTTTCAATCAAAACATCAGTACTTGGACTCCTATAGCAGCAACTACTATGCAAGGTATGTTTCGAAATTCGCCTTTCAATCAAGACATATCAGGCTGGAACGTAAGCAACGTACAAAATATGGGGCAAATGTTTCAGAATGCCACTGCTTTCAATCAACCCTTGAATAACTGGGGCAATAAGGTAGCCAATGTAACAAGCATGAGGCAAATGTTTTATGGGGCAATCGCTTTCAACCAAGACCTCAATAGTTGGGTAGTTTCTTCTGTGCAAGATATGTCGGGTATGTTCACTGATGCAAGGTCATTCAATGGCGACATTACAGGGTGGAATGTAAGTATGGTTACGAATATGAGCGATATGTTTTCCCATTTTAACGAAAATATGACTTTTAATAGAAACATTGGCGGGTGGAATGTAAGCGCGGTTACGAACATGGGTAGTATGTTTGCCAACTACAACGGTAATACATCAGCCTTTAATCAAAGCCTTGCTAATTGGAATTTAAATGCTATCAATAGTACCACATTCCAAAGCATGGACGGTATGCTCAATAATTGTGGTATGAACTTAGCCAATTATGACGCTACGCTGATAGGGTGGGCAGCCAATATGAACACGCCCAATAACGTTATTTTGGGAGCTACAGGACGTAAGTATTGCAACGCACAAACTGCTCGAAACACTACGCTTGTTACTGCCAGAAGCTGGACAATCACAGGAGATGCGGTTTTGTGTGGTTTTCACTATCGCACAGCAGGCAACGTTACTTTTGCCTCGCCTACCAACTGGGAAAGTTCTACTGATGGAACAACTTGGGGTGTGGCTACTTCCGCGCCTGATGCCACAAGCAATACGCTTGCTATTACTATCCAAAGCGGACACACCGCTACCATTACAGCAGATATTACCCTCGACCAATTTACCATAGCAGGTGGAGGCACTTTGCAGGTAAGCACAGGCATTACGCTCACAGTGGCAGATGGCGCAGGCACAGATTTATTCGTGCAAGGCACTATAGACATACAAGGCACAGGCTCACTCGCAGGGGCAGGAAGTTTTACCCTTGATGCAGGTGGTACTTTCAAAACAAGCCACATAGATGGCTTCAGTGCTATAGGCATAAGTGGAACAAAGACTTTTACAGACAATGCCATCTATGAATTTAATGGCACTGCCCTCCAGACACTGAATAATCCTGCTTCCCTGAATCCAAATTACATCACTATCAACAACAGCGCGGGGGCAAGACTTTCAAGCAATTTTGCTATGTCGGGCTACCTCTATACCATTTTAGGCGATTTAGATTTGAATGGTTTTGACCTCGATTTGGGAACTACAGGGCGTATCAATGAAGACCTTGCTAACAATCATCTTGTAAAAGATAATACGGCTATAGGCGATGCAAATCAAGGCGGAGGCATTAAGTTTTCAGGTTATACTGTCAATACTTTTATGGGTGATGTGGGAGGAACAGGCTTGCGACTTCAACGCACTACAGGCAGTGATTATACAGTAAACGTAGTGCGCAAACACTATCAAGGCGCGTACAATAGCCAAAACAAAGGCATCAGGCGCATTTATCAAGTTTCAGGCGTAGCTACAGGTACAAATACGACCATGCGCATCTATTACGCTTCAGATGAAACTGTAGGCATTATTGCACCTTTCGAGCTTTATCGTTGGGCTTCAGGCGAGGGTTGGAAAGATGGCGATGCTTCTTCTGCTTTTGATGAAGGCACACATGGCGCAAATTATGCCGAAGCTATCAATGTGAATGCTTTTTCTACTTGGACTGTAGGCTCACAAGCACAACCCTTGCCTATTACGCTTACGGGGTTGAAAGGTAGAAGGGTAGAAGGGTTGAGGGGTGTGATGACAGAGGAAGTAAGGCTTGAGTGGTCGACTGCTTCTGAAATTGGCAACAAAGGTTTTGAAATACAAGTTTCCGAAAATGCACAAACCTTTAAAACCATTGCCTTCATTAATGGAAAAGGAAATTCAAACACCTCCAACAACTATCAACTAACCACCATCAACCAAAATGACGGTTATTATAGACTGAAGCAAGTAGATTTTGATGGCAAATTTTCGTACTCGCCTATTGTATTTGTGGCGGGTTTGGCAGGCAAGGTAGTGGTTTATCCTAATCCAAATAACGGCACATTTACGATAAATGTAGGCAAGGACGAACTCGACTTGCCTGCCCGCCTATTCAATGCTCAAGGGATAGAAAGCCCCCTGACTCCCGAAGGGGGAATGTATAAGGTAAGTAACAACTTGCCTGCGGGTGTGTATTTTTTGCATACTGTTATGGCAGGCAAGATAAAAGTTACCAAAATCATTATTCAAAAATAACAGAAAGCCTCCAAGAATATATGTGTTCCCCCTTCGGGGGTTAGGGGGCTTTTTGTTTTGTAATAAGACTTCAAAAAACCCGCAATCTTTGGTTGCGGGCTTTTTTTATACTAAATACCAACATTTTCCAACTTTTTATTCAACCTTGTTTTTGCCTTATACACACTGTCGGGATTGATATTGAGGAGGGTAGCGATTTCTTTGGTGGACATATTCAAATGCAGGTAAGCCAAGAGACGCATCTCGTAAGGCGTGAGCGAGGGACATTTTGCCAATAAATCCTTGAAAAAATCGGGGTGAACTTGCTCGAAGTGTAATTTGAATTTGTCCCAGTCTGTTTCTAAGTTCAGGTTGTTTTGAATGGCAGCCTTAATTTCTTTGAAGGCTTCTTTGGATTGATTGCTTTTTGTAGATAAACGTTCTATTTGTTTTTGTAACTCTGTGAGCATTTCATTCTTTTGGTACATATACAGCGCGTTGGAAGTAAGTTCACGCTGATTGGCTTCGAGTTTGGCTTGTAGCTCTTCTTTTTGGTTTTTCTCAAGGGCTATTTCCGCCAAGATATATTCGTTTTCGAGTTCTATAAACCTATTACGCGATACCATTTGCTCGTGTTCGTTTTGCAAGGCTTGTGCCTCCATTTGTTTTTGCTTCAATTCCTCTTTCAGCATATTCACACGCGCCACCAACGCTATAGCAAAGGTGAGGGCTTGAGAAAGAAGTGCCAAATTAGACGTAATAGCTACCAATCCTGTATTGACATAGAGCGAAAAATAAACCGCCAACACCATCATCAACAGCAATGGAAAGGCATTAGCTACCAAGAAATATTGCGCAGGCTTGTAGCCTTGCCTATAAGCCAATATACCAGCACCCAACAGCCCTACAATAATGCCTAAAGTTAGTAAGTTTTTGGGAAAACCCGTAATTCTATCCACATAATACAAACCACTAAAAGTCAGCGCGTCAGATAGCAACATAGAACCAGCCAACGCCCACAACGCTATGCGCAACCCTTTGTCCCAAGTAGGCAAGCGGTAGGCAAGTTGCAAATAATGTCGCGTAAAATGCACAAAGCCCGTCATCACGCCCACAATGCCTATGTGCATACAAAGGCTATTGATGTCCACATGATAAATACCACGCTTGAGGGGTTCAATTTGATAATACCTTGCCTGCCAAAACACATTGAAATAATGCTCAAGCCCTGTGATATAGAGCATACCACTCGCCACAATGAGCAGGTAGTACAAATGTGCCAAATCGCGGAATACCCAATAAATATAGAGGTTATAGACAAAAAACGCACTCATAACACCCATCGTTACCACCCACCAAAGCCACTTCCACGCTTCGTAGGCAAGGTGTTTTTCGAGTGGTTCTATGTACATACTCACATTGGCTTGGTGTGTTTGTCCTAATAGTGGAGCAGTTTTGATTTTGATATACAAAGTATCTTGCCTACCCCCTTGCAAGGTAATAGGGTGTATGTTATTACGTCTATAACCCGTATAGACTTCCATACCCGCCTCTACCTTTACCCAATTCTTTTGGGCATAGTCATAGTAATACAGTTCGTTGCGAAACATAGGAAACGGAAAAACCACTACTTTTTGGCTATAGGGGCTTGGATTATTGCCTACAAACCGCACCCAGTACGCTTCTTTCTCGAAACGCATACCTTGTCTATAAGGTGTGAAGTTTTTTTTATGTGTGGTTCTTACCTGTTCGAGGCTATAGTCTGCATCAGGCAAGATGTCTAAAGTGTCTATGTATTGCGCTATGAGGGCTGTAGGCAAGATAAAAATAAGTATGAAAAGCGATACAATATGTTTCAAATACATTCAAATAGGCAAGCCAAGTTGTTCGTGAATATATGCTTTTACTTTTTTTAAGATAGCTACCATGTCTGTTAGGTCGTCTGTTTGGGTAGCATCATACGCCCTGCTTACACCATATTCCTTGCCTACCAAAAGCACAAAAAACCAAAAACGCCCTATATTGTAGCAACCATACAAAAGCCCCCCAGCCCCCATAAGGGGAGTATTTAGTTCTTGTGCGTTTACCATCGCAATAAGCAGTTGCCCAAGCGGGTCATTGGCAGAGTTTTTCTCTGCTTTGTATTCTTGCAAAAAGAAAAAAGGTTTTCGGGGGGTTTGCTTGCCTGTGGCTATAAACCATTCTACCTTGCCTGATGCTTCTAATTCAGGCGTTTGCAGCGTGAACAATCGCTGTGTAAATACCCTGTAATGTGGCAAGTTATTAAAATGAAAACACCTTAAAAAAGGAGCAATAAACATCATTTTTAGTTCATCTTCATTCCAATTTTCTACATTCGCATACAATTCAAGTCGTAAACTTTCAAATTCTTCAGGCAAGGCTTGTGGCATTTGCACGTCAAGCCATTGAGATAAGGCATTTAGTCCCTCTATTCTATCAAGCCCAAAGGCTATTTCTACATCTTCATAGAGCCACTGCTCAAAAGGTCGTTTTATCATCTCTCTATAATTTCAAGCAAAGATACTCTTTTTTATCTCAATATCTCCATCTTCCCACAATTTATGTTAATTTTTCTCAATGTCCTTACTTTGTCCCTATCCTTTTTTTGGTATTTTGGGCGCGATTGCCTTGTTTTGCCTCAAAAAAACTTAAATTTTAAACGCATGAAAAAATTTCTTCTTTTCTTTATAATGCTCTGCCTATGGGTAGGCAAGGCACAAGCACAGTTCGCAGGGGGCAATGGCACGGTAGGCAATCCGTACCTGATAAGCACGCCCCAACAATTAGCCCTTCTTGGTACAGGTAATGCAATAGACTTGTACTTCAAACTTATGAATGATATTGATATGGATGGCTACTTAACCACCATGAGTGGTTGGACACCTTTTACGCTCTATAAAAGACATTTAGATGGAGCAAATTTTACCATACGTAATTTTTATTCAAACCAAGATAGTGATGAAGTAGGATTATTCAGCACAATAGAATTGGGCAGTGTAAAAAATCTAAGAATAACAATTAAAGCAGGTGAAAAAGTAAGAGGTCAGAAGAGAGTGGGTGCTATTGCAGGATATGCACACAACGGTTCTTATATAAGCAACTGCTATGCAGAAGGAAACGTTGAAGCAGGTGATGACAAAGTAGGAGGTATTGTAGGAGAAATATCTAACACTACCATAGAAAAATGTAAAACACAAACGAGAGTTCGTAATTCAGGTATTAACCTCCAGGGCATTGGGGGGATAGTTGGCTCGGCTTTTAATAGTTGTCTCATTAGTGAGTGCGTAAGTGATGGGGTGTTATTTACAAATTTTACGTCTTATGTAGGAGGAATAGTAGGGACATGTAGTTTTACCCAAGTGCAAAATAGTTACTTTAAAGGTACTCACATTACCCCCTTCGGTTCACCTAACTCTGAACTATATTATTTTGGAGGTATAGCAGGTTCTGCTACCAATAGCGTCTTCCTCAACTGTTATGCAAGTGCTACCATTCCCCCCTACCCCTTTCAAATAGCAGGTGGTGTGTTGGCACACAGTACCAATATAAGCACTTGTACTTTTACTGGCTGTTTTTGGGACTCAACTACTACAGGCGTAAGCACAAGTTTGGGAGGCACTCCGCTTACCTTTGCCCAAACGCAAACACCCAGCACCTTTACCAATGCGGGGTGGGATTTTGCTACTATTTGGCACGCACACCCTACTTATTTTGATAATCGTCCTTTTTTGAGAAACGAATGTTATGAACTTACTTAACGTGAGTTGCGTAAGATTGAATTATTGAATGTTTTTTTAAAGCCCGAGATACTTATGTAATATAAATGTGATAATTGCAATTAATAGCTTCAATAAGAAGCCATCTGAGGTAACTGCGTGTATTTTCTTAGGGAAATTATAGGTTACTTGTGAAAAGGTAGTTTCAATGGGTTTCCTAAAATATTTATTTTCTAA
>JAAFJK010000519.1 GCA_013298105.1 Cytophagales bacterium | reverse complement strand
AAAATAAGCATTTATTCGCAAAAATACAAATGCCCTTACCTACCCACGCAGGCAGGCAAGGTGTTAGTTTGACAAAAAAAACTCAAAATATCTAAACCGCAAAGCCTACTAATTTTCGGGCATTTTCGGGTAAAAACGCAGGCAAAATATCGTTTTTGGGAACACCATGCGCCATCAAATAATCGCCAATTTCAATATCTGTGGTATTTTCTAAGATACAAATTTTGGCATCAGGGCGTACCTGAATGTGCATAGGCACTCTGAAAAAATAAGTTCCGTGAGCATCATAGCCCATTTTCATAAGTTGGAAATGATGTAGTTTCTCATCTACCAAAACTTGACTTTGAGGCGAATCTTGGGCTACTTCTGTAAGGAATTGCTGAACAAGTGCGGCATAATTAGTTATTTTTTCCATTGAATAATGCGTTTAGTTGTTTCATCAAAAACGATAATTTTGATAGCAAATTGTGTTATTAATTCTTGTAAAAAAGGATAATCTTGCAGGCGATTTGAGGCAGACAAAGGAATAGCTAAATACAACACTCTGTCCGCTTCTGTGCGAATCAATGCTTCTTTGTATATCAAAAATTGACCAAAAACACTATGAAACTCATTGACTAAAGATGTTCGTAAAAAACTCTTTACCTCCACAGCTATTTTTTCATTACCTTTTTCGGCACCAAGTAATTTTTCAGCCCCTAAGTCAATTTCATAATCCATATTTACGCTCTTGTCTGCAACCATAAGAGGGTCATTGGTTACGTCCCAACCGTCTTGTTGCAAGGCTTCTTTCAGCACATAATGATATAGGTCTTTTGCCATAAACACAAAAATAAACAATTTCCTTAAAACTTATACAACTTAATCAAAATAACCTTGCCTACCCACGCGGGCAGGCAAGGTTGCTTATTTTCTTTCAAAGAAAATCATAGCATCAATCACAACAGGTATCCATTCGCGTTTTTTACAGTTTTTATCCTGAAATCTATCATACAAATCTTTATTGCAATCGATAGTCATAGAGTAAAACCTGTTATTGCTTCCTTTGTTGTACTTTGATGAAGGAGCATAATAAACGCTATAATCATTCTTATCAGTCCGTTTACCCAAAAGTTCTTCTAAATACTCTGATATACCTTTGGGGTGTGGAAATTTATCACTTTTGGCATATTCTACATCGAATTTCCCTTCATATCTAAAAGATGGTTCATACATAAACAAAAAAATGTCTTTTGTATAAACTTCTTTTTTGTACTGCTCAAATTCAATCTTGCTATTGAATATTTTTGTTTCAAAATCATATTTGAAAGGGTGTTTTTGTGCTAATTCCTCCAAAACTTTGATGTTAAATTCATACATATTTCCATCAATATTTATCATGGAAAGGCGTGGCATAATTGACCAAGAAGCAATATGTTTATGATTTTTGAATACGCTTATGCTAAATCCATGTGCATCTAAAACACCTCCATTTGCTACTTTTTTGCCATAAGTTAGCTTGTCTACCAAATCTTTAATGACTGCAATATCTCTTATGATAAAATTGTATTTTTCATACACTTTTTGTTTATCATATTGTGGGTACATACCTATCACAGTCAGCGAATCTGACAGAATGAGGTCTTTAAAAATACGATTTTTTTGAGCGAAAGCTGTTTGCGTAAGGGCAAACAAACACAATAGAGATAGAAATATTTTTTTCATGTTAAAAAAGTTTTTAGGTTTTACAAATAACCTTGCCTACCCAACGTGGGCAGGCAAGGTGTTAGTTTGGATTGTTTTTCGGCAATTTCAAAATTTTCTCGCTATCTTTACGTTATAAAAAAAGTCAAACAATCAATACTATGAATCTTGCACTCCCCAAAAACCTTGAATATATTACCAAAACGAATAGTCAAACTTCCTATATACAAATGCCTACAGCTGAGTGGGAGGCATTTGTAGCCTCTGTAGAAAAACAACTGCAAAAAGAAAAACTGAAGGCAGGTATCAAAGAAGCCTTTGCAGAAATCAAAGATATTCGTGCAGGCAAGGTAAAAGAAGTTACGTTGAAAGAGCTATTGGATAGTTTGTAAATCATTCATTTTCAGACTGTTCAGACTCTAAAACTTCTTGTATCAATTCCCTCAATGTATTGTTGTCTATACTTTCCATGTCCGCTTTGTCATATATAGTGATAAGGCGGACTTTTATTTGTTCCTCTTGCTCAATATTTTCTTCTAATAGCAATGCTACTTCTACGTATGTTATAACTCTTGCGCCTCCACTTTTGCCTTTTCCTTTGCTTTTGATAGCCAAACGTATTTTGTATGTATCGGGTAATAACAAAGTGCCTTGTCTTGGATTTTCTATAAGACTTTCTTCAAGTGCCTGCAAATCTTCTTTCAAAGAGGCGTGTTTTTTATACAATCTCTTTAGTTCACGTGCAAAATTTTTGGAAGCAACTACTATTGCCATGTTGGTTTTACAGGTATAAATTTTAGAATAATCTCGTTTTTTTAGTCAATAAAACAACCTTGCCTACCCACGCAGGCAGGCAAGGGTTTTATCAAATTACACCTCCAAAATAGCCTTATAGTTTGTAGGGATAGGCAGGGTAGGCAAGGTTTTATGTAGTTTATTGCGCCAAACCTCAAAATCAAGATTATCGTGGTCTATATTGCCATAGTAGGCAAGTTTTGTTTGCATCTTTACATCTTCGCTTTGAGAACTACGCAATTTACTGCGTATGTAGCTAATCATTTCTATATGATTTTGAATGTTCACAAACATTTCTTCATGATGCTGTTTGGCATATTTGAATAAGTGAGTGGCTTTAGATTTCTCTAATTCCAAACTTTCCCAAATAACTGCTACTTCGTCATGAGGCAATGCGATAGAAAACAAAACAGAAATGTCCATTTTTTTATTTTTTTCTATGTCATAAGTCGTGATTTCAAAAACTTGGGTTGGTTCTAAAGCGGGTATTTGCAACAAATTCAAGTAACGCACACACGTATTACGCAAAAGCATATTGACAGGCATTTTAGGAACGCCCTCGCCTTTAAATATTTTCCCACCACGACCTTCGCGCACTTCTTGTTCTATGTATGCCTTGTAAATCGTTTCTTCTAAAACACCCAATCCGTCTATCTCTTCTATCTTGCCATTTTTGTAATAGACAGCGAGAGGCTCAACGCGCCTACCTGATATATATTCAGTCAAAAGATTAAATTTTTCGTCTGCATATTCCCAAAAGTATCGATGACTCAGTATTCCCTCGCTACTATCCATGCATATTTGCAGGTATTTATTCCCAAACCAAACGCACCGCCATGTAGCTTCATATATCGTTGTTCCATCGGGTTCTTCTCTCACTTTTTGCCAAGAATCAAGCGTTTTTAGTCGTTTTGCATCAAAGGCTTCTTGCAAATGTAGTTTAGCTTTCTTTGTAAACAAGCGTTTATTGTTTGAGTTTAGCCTGAAATAATTAAAAGCATAATCTTTAAAATCAAACTCCTCTATCAGCCCACAAGTCCAAAGCAAAATATTGTAATACGGTTCGTCTGCAAAAGAGGTAATAATTTTGGTTTTTCGTTTATCTGTTGTATTATTTAGTATATCTATTATATTTGTATCGTTTATTTCAGTAAGTACTTTTTTGATACTAATGTCTATTCCATCTTCCCATATAGCAAGTATTTGCCTCGCATTAGCTTTTTCTTGACATAGTTGTAATAGTTCTTTTTGCTCATTTTCAGTTAATTTTTCAAAAATTTTTTTTCTAATTTTACTATTATTATTTGCTAAAAATTTTGGATATATAATTTCCATATTAGGCTTAACATCAAACCCTTCTAACCATATATCAAAAACTTGTTCTTCAGTAGCTTGCCTCTGGCATATTTGTAATAATTCTTGTTGTTCTTTCTGAATTAAATCTTTAAAAATATGTTTCCTCGCATGAATTACATCTATAAAAACATTGCTTTTTACTTCAAAACTGAATTCAATAGCATAACCATTTGATATAATTTCATCTAATTGCCAAGGCTTTGCATTTTTTATTACATACATTAATACATCATTTTTTTCTTTTTCATTAAATTGCTGGGATATTTCATATCTTATTTTTTTTTGTTCTTCTCTTCT
>JAAFJK010000737.1 GCA_013298105.1 Cytophagales bacterium | reverse complement strand
TGTTACATTTACCAGCTGTAAAAAAGTCCCACCAACTCCACCACCAGTAAAACTTACCTTGAAAGAAAAAGTACAAGGTGCTACATACATTTTGGGCAATGTTACCCAAAGTGGTGCAAATAAAAATTCAGACTTCACAGGCTTTTTCATTCGCTTCTCAGCTGATGGCAATCAAGTTACAGTAAGACTTGGCGGTGCATCTTCCAACGAATTTACCTCTAATTGCAGTATTGGCGAAACGACTGTAACTATTAGTTCGCCTCCCCAAAATATAGGCTGGACTGCACTCAGTGGCTTCTCCACAAGAGATGAAGATAAACCCACTGCAGGCATTAAGTTTGATGTGGCTATCATCAACCAAAAAACGGGTTCGGCTAATTTCAACTTTGATTTGAATAAGCAATAGATTACCACAATATTTTATCAATACGCACCCTACAAGTGCGTATTTTTTTATAACTTTGCACCCATATTCACACCTCAAAACCTAACCAATAGCATGGGCATTTTTGACTTTTTCAGCAACAAAAAAAACAAGGAAACCTTAGACAAAGGTTTGGAAAAAACTAAAACCAACTTCTTTACGCGCCTTACCAAAGCCGTAGCAGGCAAAACAACTGTAGATGAAGAAGTATTAGACGAATTAGAAGAAATATTGGTACAAGCTGATGTAGGCTTTGATACAACCATCAAAATCATAGAACGCATAGAAGCGCGTGTAAAACGTGACAAGTATCTGGGTGCAAATGAACTGGATATTATGCTCAGAGATGAGATAGCCGCTTTGCTTACTGAAAATAATTCCTTTGATGCCACCAATTTTGACTTGCCTGCCATGAGCGAACCTTACGTCATCATGGTAGTAGGCGTAAATGGGGTAGGCAAGACCACTACCATCGGAAAGCTCGCCCACCAATTCCATGAGGCAGGCAAGAAAGTGGTTTTGGGTGCAGGCGATACTTTCAGAGCCGCCGCTGTAGACCAACTCAAGATTTGGGGAACGCGCGTAGGTGTACCTGTCATAGACCATGGCATGAATACTGACCCCGCCTCTGTAGCATTCGATGCCGTAAAACAAGGTACTGAACTAAAGGCAGATATAGTCATTGTAGATACAGCAGGCAGGCTTCAGACCAAAAAACCACTCATGGACGAACTTAGTAAAATCAAGCGTGTGATGCAAAAAGTTTCGCCCAATGCACCTCATGAGGTACTTTTGGTGCTTGATGGAAGTACAGGGCAGAACGCTTTTCAGCAAGCCAAAGCATTCACAGAAGCTACAGATGTTACCGCGCTGGCTATCACAAAACTGGACGGCACAGCCAAAGGCGGGGTAGTAATAGGCATCTCTGACCAATTCAAAATTCCTGTAAAATACATAGGTGTAGGCGAAGGCATCAACGATTTGCAGATATTCAACCGCAAAGAATTTGTAGATTCCTTGTTCAAAAAATAGAAAAAAATCATAAATTTCTCACAACTCCTCCACAGGATTCCAAAAAACATCTTGGAATCCTTTTATTTTATTCTCTACAACAGTAATACCTTCCGACTCCAAAAGCTCTTGCATAAGCGTAGGCGTACCAAAGTGCGCCTTGCCCGAAAGTAGTCCAGCACTATTCACTACCCTATGCGCGGGGACATCAGGCAAGCCATGCGCCGCGTTCATTGCCCAGCCTACCATTCTGGCACTGCCCTTTGCACCAAGATAAACTGCTATAGCCCCGTAGCTCGTTACGCGCCCACTCGGTATCAAGCGCACTACAGCATACACATCTTCAAAAAAACTTGTCTTCATGCAATACCAACCCAAAAACTGCGTTTTATGTTCGAATTTTAACCCAAAATATATTGACATGAAACGCTTTTTGCAAATTTCTCTACTTCTTGTAGGAATCGTATGCTTTATGGGGCAAGTAGCTAATGCCCAAAAACTCCAAAAAGAAATCGTAGGCTATTGGACACTCGCCAAAATAGATATCCAATCAAGTGAATACGATAAACTGAATGACGAAGAAAAACAACAATTTGATGCCTTCAAACAAGGCATGATGGAAGGCATGGAAGCCATGATTGACAAGGCTTTTTTTGACTTCAAAAAAGATGGTTCTATGACACTATTTGATGAGGAAAAAGGTACAGGCACAGGGAAATGGTCTATATCAGGCAATACACTCAAAATCAAAGAGGAGAAGTCTGAAGAAGGGCAAGAGTTCATAGCCGAAATGAAAAATAAGAGGCTTGTTCTTACCATGAAAAACTCTGAAATGCCAGGTATGGCTATATTCATGGAAATGAAAAAGAGATAAACAAAACACCAAAATATACAGTATGCTATAAGTATGCTGTATAATTTAAATTAAAAAACTATGGTTCTTCGAAAGTTATTACGGAGGTAAAACTGTAGAACAGGCTTCCAGCCTGTTCTACAGAATATTCCGCAATAATTTTTGAAGAACCAAAACTATCCTCATATACATGACTGAAGATACAGGTAAGTACATCAACCCATTTACAGATTTTGGGTTCAAAAAAATATTTGGAGAAGAAATAAACAAAGATTTGTTGATTGATTTTTTGAATAGCTTATTGGGTAATGAAAGTAAAATAATCTCTATCAGCTACCTGAAGAATGAACAACTCGGCAAACATACAGAGGATAGAAAGACCATTTTCGACCTCTATTGCAAAACAGATGATGGAGAAACATTCATAGTCGAAATGCAAAAGGCAAAACAAGCCTACTTCAAAGACCGCACCTTGTATTACACTACTTTCCCCATACAAGCCCAAGCCAAAAAAGATGTCCGAAACTACAAGGACAAGACCAAAAATTATGCGTGGGACTACCAACTCAAGGGCGTTTACAGCATAGCTGTAATGGATTTTTCGTTTACAAATAGCGATAAAAGCAAAGTAAAACATGATGTGATGCTCATGGACATAGAAGAAAAAACTATCTTTTATGAAAAACTGAGACTCATCTACTTAGAAATGCCTCATTTTACTAAAACTATAGACGAGTTAGAAACGCAACAAGACAAATGGTTATTTTTACTAAAAAATCTTTCGCGTTTGGAGAAACTCCCTGAAAAGTTCAAAGACACTATTTTTACAAAACTTTTTGAAACAGCTGATATGACCAAATACACCCCCAATATACTTGCACAATATCACGATAGCCTACGTGATTATCGAGACTTGAAAAATTCGATAGACACCTACTTAGCAGAAGGCAAAGCTGAAGGACTACGTTTGGGTTTACTTGAAGGCAAAGCTGAAGGCAAAGCTGAAGGCAAAGCTGAAGGCAAAGCTGAAGGTAAAGCTGAAGGTAAAGTAGAAGGACTACTTGAAGGCATCAAAAAAACCGCTATCAATGCCATCAAAAAAGGCTTTGATGACCAAACTATACACGAACTCACTCAGCTCTCTTTAGCCGAAATTGCTGAATTGCGAAAACGATTATAGCCGCCCATGTCCATGAAAAACACCCTCCTTGTACTTACCTACTTTTGCCTTGCCTACCCACTCATGGCGCAAAATACCACTGCAATTTTTCCATTGCCAGATGCTAAGGGAAAATGGGGCTATGTAGATACTAAAAAAAATGTAAAAATTGCGTATCAGTTTATGGGTGCTACGCCTTTTTATGAAGACCGCGCTATCGTAGCACTACCAGCCAAAAATGAAGACGGATTTAGCACCCACGTCATTGATTTGGCAGGCAAGGTACTTTTTGAAATTCCAAATTTTACCCAGCAACCACCACAAATGTTTCAAATGGATTTCCTGAGATACAGCGAAGGACTGCTGAATGTAAAACTTGGCAATAACAAAAAAGACTTCACTTACTTGGACAAGGAAGGAAAAATAGCACTGACTATCAAAAATAATGCCTCAGAATTCGCCTATTATTATCAATTCTCCAATGGACTTGCCTACATAGCCACTTCTGATAGCACCTCTGCGTATGTAAATAAAAAAGGCGAAAAAATCATCAAAAACCTGTATGGTATGCTACCCAATGACATACACTTTAGCGACAGTTTGGCTGTAACATACACTGAAAAAGGCGTAGCTTACATGAATACACAAGGTAAAATATCCAACATTACCCAAAAAATCAAAGATGTTATAGAGCTTGCAGCTATGTCTGAAGGCATCGCTTTTGTAGCGTTTGCTAATCCAAAAGACGAATCTGGAGAGCCTCAATATGCCCTTCTAAAAAAAGACGGCACTACAGTTCCGCTTGCTGTCAAAATCGGGCATAGCACACCTATCAGTTATGTTTCTGGGTACAAATTTTCACATGGCGTAGCCTTGATACGCACTTTTGCATCAGGTTTTTCTGAAAATTATGCCTACATCAATAAAAACGGAAAGGTTGCCTTTCCACTTCCTCCGAGCATAATAAACAATAACCACCCTTCGCAGGGGCAGAACTTTCATCAAGGCTTGGCGTGTTGGGCAGTCAATACAGGCGATAACTTATTCAAGGCAGTTTATATCACACCCGCAGGCAAGATAGCCTTCGAATCGCCAAGCATCAAGCGTTACTAAGCGATGTTGGTCTATAAAAACCTTTGGCGCAATCCTTCACGTACTTGGCTTATCCTCACAGCGATAGCCTTAGTAACCAGCCTGATAGCCATTTTGCAGGCACAGATAGCAGGACTTGAGCAAAGCATTTACCAACAAACTATCGCCCACTGGGTAGGCAAGGGACAAATAAAATCCGCAGACAGTGATTTGTTTGCCGAAAATACGCACATATCGTCCCCTCACTTGCCTACCCTCCGTACCAAAGGCTGGCTCAGAACCTCAAAAAGCCTTATACCTATCCAAATTTGGGGCATCGATACACTGTATAGCAAGCCCATAACAGGCTTGGTAATAGACAGCACTTTGCAACATTGGCTTCAAATAAGTGTGGGCGACTCGCTGGCTTTTAGTACCTTGCCTACCCCGCAGGCGCGTATTACCTTCTTTCGGGTAGGGCAGGCAAGGCAGTTTAACCTACCCAACAGCGAAAATCTTGTCATTTTACCCCTGAAAATAGCCCAAAAATTCGCTGGAGCGGAGGGGCAGGTAAGCGCGTTTATCTTACCCAAAAGTCCCACTTCAGCCGAACTAACCGCACTTGACAAAAACCTTACCTACCAAACTTGGCAAAAGTCTTTGCCCGAAATAGCCCAAATGTTGGCGTTGGTTCGGGTTACTTTCATGTGCGTAAGCGTAGTATTGATGTCGCTTTTGGGCTTAGGAATATGCCTGATAGTAGCGCAAATATGGCAGGAGAGGCGTTTAGAACTCGCTCGATTGCGTATTTTGGGTATGACACGCAGGCAAGTTTGGCGTATGCTTATGGGCGAGTTGGGCATTTTGGGAGGCTTAGGATATAGTGCAGGCTTGGCGATTTGTGCAGTCTGCCTTGCCTACCTACAGGCGTATCCTGTTGCCTTGCCTGCCACCACTGCCCAAAGCCTCCAAAAAATGGGCTTTCCTGCCACACTCGCGTTTAGTTGGGAGGCATCAGTGGTGGCGTATCCGTTGGTAGGTTTGGGCATTTGGGGAGTAATTTTGATGTTTTGGGCTTTGCGTTTTGTCAAAAAAATGTAAATTTTGAAAAAATAGTTTTTTCGGTTGCGGGTCCGCTCGCGGTTGGCAATCCGAAAAAAAAACCGCGAATTATTTTTTTTCGGTTGTCAATCCGCTCGCGGTTGGCAATCCGAAAAAAAGACCGCAAATTATTTTT
>JAAFJK010000341.1 GCA_013298105.1 Cytophagales bacterium | reverse complement strand
ATATATTGAACCTCAATGCAGAACGACTTTGTGAGCAACGCAAAGCCATTTATACTCAAGTAGCCAGCCTATTCAGCAAAGCCAAAAAAGACCAAATCAATGAAGCTATCAAGAAATTTGGACAAAAGGATAAAAATGGCAAACTCAAGCGGTTTTGTGATGTGATTATTTATTATCTCAGGATACTATGATAAACCCAGTTCTTATCAGCACTCCAGAAAATGCGAAAAGTGATAAAGCTGAACTAAAAAGATACAATCATGCAAATAAACGCCACCATAACAGGATTACAATATAAAGTTTTGCTTGCCAACGAATTGGAAACAATCAAAAGTAAAGATTTTGACATCAACACTTGTCCAACTTCTTGCATTTATTCCGACAAAAAACTAAATTTTGCTATTTCAAAATGGGTTTCGCCCAAAAGAACAAGGTCATATCCCTACGAAAGAGTGTATAACACCTTAGCAAATGGCAAGAAAATAACAATTATCCCTGTCGTAAAAGATGAAGGTTTTGATGGCGACAGAGATTTTATTCAATGGGATATAGTTTCTATGATGTCTTTGCTTGATGTATATGTAATTTTGGCATATTATGACAAAGCAGAAAAAAGCGAAAGATATGACAACAAAATTACAAATCAACAGTTTGATAATCAATATGTTTTAAACAAAATTCAAGAAATTTCAGCCTATCATAGTTCAGCTTTACACTGGAATTTGAAACAATTAAAAGACAACTTTGCAGACATTATTGCCAAAGTAAAAAGCGGTTATATAAACATTAGCAAGAAAACGAAAGTACAAATGCACAGCGAAAAAGGTATAGACGATTTTCAAGAAGTCATTAGTGGAAGTGCAAAAGAATTTATGGAGTTTTCACGAGAAAAAGCAAAAGATGCACAAAGCAGAGAATTTGTAACCATACAACCAAAAGAAGCCTTAGAAACTTTGACAAAGGCAAAAATAACCATTACAAACTATTTGGGTGGACAATATTTTTTGACTGTTGATGAAATAAGAATAGAAAAAAAAGAACTTCATTTGATAGAAGCAAAGCACTCAAAATCAAGCCTTTTACCAAGTAAAAGCGACATAAAAGACAGTTTGTTGAAAATGATTTTATACACTAACTTAGAAAATACAGAAGCAAATGAAAAGTCTAAAAATGCAAATCCTATTTTGCTTTTGACTTCCTCAAAATTAAAATCAGAAATTAGCTCAAGTGCTGAAAAAGTAGAAATAGATAAGTTTTTTACCAAAAACAAATTCAAAGACACACAAAAAGCGTTGGTTACAACCTTATTTGAAGAAGCAAAAACCAATAATTTTTTAGTGATTTTGAAAAAAGCATAAAATTTATGATAAAAAGCCCATTAAGATACCCTGGCGGAAAAAGTAAAGCCATAGAACAAATTTTGCCTTTAATTCCTCATTTTGAAGAATTTAGAGAGCCTTTTGTAGGGGGAGGCTCTGTATTTTTGACATTGAAGCAAGTTTATCCTGATAGAAAATACTGGATAAATGACTTATATTTAGCATTATACAAATTTTGGGAGTACGCACAAAAAGATTTGCAAAGCGTTGTCAATCAAGTAAATACTTGGAAAAAAGAATTTCAAAATGGCAAAGAACTACATAATTTTTTAGGCGAAAATATGAATAGTTTTGATGACTTAAAAAAAGCAAGTGCTTTCTTTATTTTCAACAGAATTACATTTTCAGGTACTACCGAAGCAGGCGGATTTTCAGCACAGGCATTTCAAAAAAGATTTACAGAAAGTAGCATTCAACGTTTAGAACTTTTGAAAAATGTAGTAAAAGATACAGAAATTACAAACTTAGACTATGCGAAAGTTGTAGAAGCAGAAGGCGAAAATGTTTTTATTTTTCTTGACCCACCCTATTTTTCTGCCACAAAATCAGCATTATATGGCAAAAATGGCAAATTACACAAAGGTTTTGACCACGAAAGATTTGCAGAAGTAATGAAAAACTGTAACCATAAATGGCTCATAACTTATGATGACAGTGAGTATATCAAAGACTTATTCTCGTTCGCCCATATTTCAGAGTGGAATCTAATGTATGGTATGCGCAACCAAACTGAAAACTCAAACCAACTTGGGAAAGAAATATTTATCTCAAACTTCATAACAAATAAATCAAAGACGAGAAAAATAAGCATCAGCGAAACTGTATAAGCCACCAACCCATGACCACAGACCAGCTATATATGCACCGCGCCCTCCAAATAGCCCAATGGGGCAAGGGAAAAACCGCCCCAAATCCTATGGTGGGTTGTGTGATAGTGGCGCAAGACCGCATCATAGCCGAAGGCTGGCACACTGAATATGGACAACCACACGCAGAGGTAAATGCTGTAGCGCGGGTAGGCAAGGACGATATAGCACTTTTGCCCGAAAGCACTTTTTATGTAACCCTCGAACCCTGCAACCATACAGGCAAAACGCCCCCCTGCACAGACCTACTCCTCGCAGTGCGCCCCAAGCGCGTAGTCATCTGCAATACAGACCCAAATCCGCTCGTGGCAGGCAAGGGCATCAAAAGACTCCAAGAAGCAGGCATAACCATACAGACAGGCGTACTTGCGGAGGCAGGCAAGGAACTGAATAAGCGTTTTTTTACCTACCATCTTGCCCAAAGACCGTACATCATACTAAAATGGGCTATGACAGCCGATAACTTCATAGCACGCGAAGACTTTACCTCAAAATGGATTAGCAACCCACTCGCTCGCCAAATTGCGCACCAATGGCGCACCGAAGAACAAGCCATACTCGTAGGTACACGCACCGCCCTACACGACAATCCCCAACTTACCTCCCGCGACTATGCAGGCAAAAACCCTACCCGCGTATTGGCAGGCAAGGCTGGCAAGATTCCCGCCACGCATCATATTTTTGATACACAAGCAGAAACTATAGCTTTGGAAGGCTCGCCCCAAGAAATCGTACAAAACCTGTATGAAAAAAAAATAATTTCTGTCCTCATAGAAGGAGGCAAGTATGTCTTAGAAAGTTTTTTGGAAGCAGAGTTATTTGATGAACTTCGAGTGATTCAAAACCCTGAAATGTACTTCCAAACAGGCATCTCTGCCCCCAAAATACGCGGTAGCTGGGTAAGCGAAAAAAAAATTCAAGAAAATTCTATCTTTTTTTACAGAAATAGTAAGTCTATTATTTGGCAAATACCTGTTTAGACAAATAGTTTAAGTATTTTTAAAAGAATTTTATATGGTTTTATTTTGTTTAACTTTGTTTAATTTTACTTAAACAAAGTATAAAAGGTTCTTTTTCAAGTCATTAGCCAGATACAAGATTATGCAAACGCCCTAAAGGTTAAAAACCAAAACTTTCAAAAGTTTTTGAAAATAAAATTTGCATATTCAAAATATCTTGTTTAACTTTGTACCATAATAATTAAACAAAATTTTTTCAACGATATTTTTTTTTAACTATATGGCTACTCTCGAATTCACAACGCTCAATCAGATGTCAAAATCGCTTCGTCCTTTCGCACTGAAGCTCACTAAAGACTCTGAAGATGCCAATGACCTCTTGCAAGAAACGCTCCTCAAAGCATTCACGAACCGCGCGAAATTCAATGAGGGTACTAATCTAAAAGCGTGGCTGTACACGATTATGAAAAATACTTTCATCACGAACTATCAGCGACTTGTACGTAGAAATACGTTTATTGACACTACCGATACGATGCACTTTATCAACTCTCCCGATAGTGCGACAGATAACCTTGCCTACTCTGAGTTTGCGATGAGCGACATCAATAAAGCCATCGATGGACTTGACGAAGCATACCGCTCTCCGTTTATGATGCACTTCAGAGGCTTTAAATACCACGAAATATCTGAAAGGCTCAAAATCCCTATTGGTACTGTAAAAAACAGAATCCACATAGCCCGCAAAGAACTCAAAGATCAGCTCATGCAATACGCTCATTAAGAGGTTTGAGGTAAGAGGTACGAAGTACGAGCTTATCAAAACTATTTTACAAAAAAAAGACAGCCTTTTATCAAGGTTGGCTTTTTTTTTATAAATTGCGAGCCATAAAAATCTAATACAATGAAAGAGCTTAGTCTTACAGAGGAAGATTACCTCAAAACGATTTATCAATTAGCCGCACTCTCACAGTTCAAAGAAGGCGTAGGCACGAATGAGATTGCCCAAAAAATCAGTATCAGTGCCGCCTCTGTAACAGATATGTTGCGCAAACTTTCGCAAAAAGAATACATCAATTATGTAAAATATCAAGGCGTTACACTCACAGAGGTAGGCAAGGCACACGCTGTACTTGTGATTAGAAAGCATAGATTGTGGGAAACTTTTTTGGTCAATAAGCTAAAATTTAGGTGGGACGAGGTACACGAGATAGCCGAACAGCTCGAACACATACAGTCTGCCTTACTTATCAATCGGTTAGATGAGTTTTTGGACTTTCCTGCCTTCGACCCGCATGGCGACCCTATCCCAAACGAACAGGGCGAGTTCAAAACCCAAATGCGCATCACGCTTCAAGAAGCCCCTATGCGTGTAGCACTCGTGGTGGTGGGGGTAGAACAAGATTCGGCTAATTTTTTACAATATTTGAATAAAATAAAAGTTAATATTGGTACGCGGTTGGTGGTTTTAGAAAAGATTGCCTACGATGCATCGCTTGAGGTAGAGATTGAAAATCAAAAAACACTCATGATTTCACGCGAAGTATCCGAAAATATTTACGTAAAAACGATTGTATGAAAAACTTTACTTTACTTTTTTTATTGCTCCTGACCTTGCCTGCCTACGCGCAAGAGCAAGGACTTCTGAAGCTCTCTGTTTCTGCCAATAGAGCCTCTTTTGGTGCAAAACGCTACACAGATGATGCGGGGGCGGCTTATACTCTGCCTGGCAGGACAGTGCAAGGCTACGGCTTGAATCTTGAATATTTTGTGGGTGATTATGTAAGCCTTGCGTGGAGTGTGGAGTTTGGCAATACTTCACAAGGCGCAAACTATATGCGCTATCCTGCGGGTATTCAGATGCTTCCATACCTCATCAATAACCTGAACGCGACTTCAGACTGGAGCTATACGGCTTTATTGCTGGCTATTTTGCCTGAAGGAGTTTATTGGCATTTGCCTATCAAAGAAGGGAAAATGTACATCACGCCTTATATTTCTCCTTTCAATATTTTTCGTGAAAAGAAGGCAAACTTGCCTCCCACGCCCGCTTTGGGACTATCTACAGGCTGTAGGGCAGAGCTATATGCCCAAAAATTTACCTTTGCGCCCTATTTTGGGGCGCGTACCAATTATTCAGTGAAGTCTGGTGGTTGGGGTTTTGAAGCAGGTTTGCACGTAGGTTTGTTGATAAATGATTAGTAGAATTCTCCTCCTCTTTATGTGGCAAGTAGTTACTTGCCTACCTGCCGTATATGCACAGACGCAAAAGGAAATATCGGCTTTAGAAAAAAAATTACAAGAAAACTTGCCTGCCCAAGACAGAGCTAATGTCTTGGCAAAATTGGCTATAAAACTGCACGAAGTAGATTTGCCCAAAGCCGCCAAATACGCAGAAGAAGCCTTAAAAATCACTGAAAAATATCCAAAATCTACCCAAAGAGCCGAAAGTTACTACGCACTTGCTTTGATAGATAAACTCAACGAACGCAATGAGGCGGGTTTTGAGAAATTGCAAAAAGCCCAAAATATATTTTCAAACCTCAAAGATACCTCCAACGTAAATAAGGTTTTGATAGAAATAGGACTTTTTTACAGCAACAAAAGCCAAAACACAAAAGCAGACGCGCTCTTGGAGATAGGCAGATGGTACTGGGAGAAGCAATATCCTGAAACTTATTTTCACGCATTGGCATTACATTATACAGGCATACACAACCTGCGCAAAGGCAAATTCAAAGAAGCCATAGCCAATTTTGAATACGCAAATGTCATTTATGCAAAGCTCAATGAATATAGTTTGGTAGCACGTTTACAAAATAATATTGGACTTGCCTACAAAAATATGGGCTTTATGCGTTTGGCACTGGAATATTATGTAAAATCGCTCAAGAGTTTTGAAAAAACACCATACGTGCATAGGGGCAAAATCATTACGCTCATGAACATAGCCAATAGCTATGTATATTTGAACGATTCGTTGAATTTTCAAACAGCTTTCAGGTATTATTATGAAGCAAAATATTTAGCCGAGAAACAGAAAAATCGAATAGAGGTTTTACACGCCTTTGATGGACTTGGTAAGCTCAGTGTTATAGAAAAAAGGTTTAGATTGGCAGAAGTTTATTTTGACTCCTCATTGAGAGTCGCCCAAAAATACAACCTTACCAGAAAATATGCCACCACAAAATTTGAAAAAGCTCGTATGTACTTCAGCATGAAAAGCTATGGACTGAGTGAGCAAGAAGTAAAAGAAGCCCTGCACTTATTTGAGCAAGAACAGAGCCTCAAAAATATCATGGATTGTTTTGTTTTGTTAGGTAATCTGAGCCACGCAAAAGAAGCCTACAAACAAGCCATTGAATATTACTCAAAAGCAGAAAGTACAGCCAAAGAAATAAGATTGGAAGATGCCTTGGCAATTATTTACAATAATTTAGCAAATATACATCTCAAATTGCAAAACTGTCAAGATGTGATAAACTATGCAGAAAAAATATATGCCTCCAGCATAAAACGCAACTTATCGACACATCTTACCATCAGTTATCAACTCTTTGCGGAGGGCTATAAATGCAAAGGCGCGTATAAAGAGGCTATTACTTGGCTTGAAAAGCATCAGGCTTTGAAAGATAGCTTAGACCGATACAAAAAAAGACAAGACACTCAAGAAATACAAGCCCTCTATGACTACGAAAAACAACAAAAAGTCAATGAATTACTGAAAAAAGATTATTTATTACAAGATTACAGGCTCTCTCAACGTACACTTTGGCTGGTCTTGCTCAGTATTTTGCTTGGATTTGCGATTATATTAGTCAATGTGTTATTTTATTTTTATGGCTTCCAACAAAAGAAAAACAAAGAAATAAAAGCTACCAATCAAGCCTTAGAGGAAAGCAATAACTTCAAGGCAAAGCTCATCTCTATCATTGCGCATGATTTGCGCAGACCGTATGCGAACCTTATGGGAACACTACAACTCGTGCGTTCGGGCGATTTAGATGCTGAAGAACAGATGTATTTATTTGAAGAAATCGAGAAACAAACTGCCCATACACAAGATTTTATCAACAGTCTGCTATTTTGGGCAAAAACACAGATAAATGGCTTTAAGTATAATCCTATAGAGTTTGATTTTTCAATCGTTCTGATAAGTGTAAAGGATTTTTTGGAGGAACAAATGAAAGAAAAAGGCATTGCCCTTTGGTATGAGATACCAAACCAAACTTATCTTTATGCAGATATGGAAATGATGAAGATAATCTTACTGAACTTGTGCGCCAATGCCATTAAATTTAGTCATCTCAACAGCACTGTCAAAATAACTTTTACAAAAAAAATAAAAGATTATGTCATCACAGTCGAAGATGAGGGTTTAGGTATTTCGCCCGAAAATCAACAAAAAATCAATCAGGGCAAGTCCTTTTATACGTCAGGGACGAAAGGAGAAAGTGGTTTTGGACTGGGTTTGATGATTTGTTTTGACCTTGCCGAACGACTGAAAGGAAAACTCTTGTTTCAAAGTGAACTTGGCAGAGGCACGACCTTTAGCTTAGTGCTTCCATTGCACTATCCCCAAAAGAACAGCTAACATCAAACAAAGTGGACTATAATAAAGTGTATCTAAACTTGCAAAAGCAGTGTTTGTAATGCTTTTGAAAAAGCCGAGATAACAAAAATCACCCATAGCCCGCAAAAAGAAAATCCCAGCTATACACCATAAAACATTGTTCTTCAACCACGTAGGCAAGGGCAACTGCACTATATTACGCCTCGCCAAGACAAGCAATCCAAAGCATAACAGCCCAATTCCCACCACTATACAATCAACGCCACTGGGGTTCAGTACGCGCTCCCCTGTAGCGTTGGTAGGCAAGGCTTGCGCAAAGCCCCATTGTCCGCCCATTGCCCAAAAAAAGTGCAGGCAAGACAACAAAAACAAGATAAAAGAAGATGATAAAGCTGATATATAAACCATCATAAATAAAAGTTGTCAAAGAATCGAATAAAAAAGCCTGCCATATTTTGTATGGCAGGCAAGTTTTTTTTAGAACTCCCACAAATTGTGTTCAAATTCCATCAAATTGTATTCAATTTTTTGAGATTCGTATAGCACTTTTTTGGCGGCACGAGGGTCATTTCCAAACTCATCATTGATGACAGTGATGATGTCTTTGTCATCAGGATTTGATACTTTTGTGATACGTGAATTGAACAATCTCAATTCAAAAGCATCAGCCAAAGACTTGTGTTGTTTGGGGTTTTCGGGGTTGTACCAATGCGCTCTAAGGTCTTCAAAAGTTCCTTTTTCTTGTGATTCTTCGTAAGTAATTTTGAAGTATTCGTACAAATCTTTGAATTTGAAGGTAGCCAAAGCCTCATCACCCAGTTGTGAAGAAGGTGTAGCACCTTGAGGTATGAATATCGTTACGGCTTGAATGTCCCAATACATACGTGACCTACGGCGGTCGAAGATTAAATCTTCTTTTATCTCCAAGATATAGAGTTCAGAGGCACGCAAAGTTACGTCTGCATTTACGTTGGGGTCAAAGTACGTGAGTTTTCTTAGGAAAGTGGTATCTTCCATAGGCTGGCTGAAGCCAGGGTCACGCGGACTTGAAGTATATAGATAGGGTTGCAATTTTTTGGCTTGCACACCTTCTTTGATGATGGCAGTGATTTCGTTTTCAAGGGCGAAGAAAGGCTTATTTTGCTTTTCGAGCAAGTTGATTTTTCTCCAAACCGTAGTACGGTACATGATGTCTGATTCCAAAACGGGGCGCACTGAGTTAGGATTGTAGCCCTGCGGTCCGATTTGGGCGAATGCCGACATACTTAAGCAAACACACAAGATAACACCAAACAATTTTTTCATATAATTTTTAAAGGATTTATTATTTTAGATTTTGATTACAAATTTAGGAATGTATGCAAATCTATTCATACACTTGCCAACAGCTATTTTTTTAAGGGATTTAAGATTTACGCTTATTTTGCTCTATTGTTTTTTACGTATTATTTAAAATTTTGTTTCCTTTTTTGTTAAAAATGCCACTTAAAAAACGCTTCTAAGTGGCATTTATTGTTTTTTAGCAAGTCTTTGCAAAGATTATTTCAAGAAGAATGCGATGTAAGGTTGTTTCAACTTTACAGGCTCATCTACTCCAAGTGAGCTTTTGCGCATTACACCATTTACTGTGATTTGAACTGCATCACCAGGACGAGTAGCCATTGCTCCCAAGTTGATAAGACCGTTAGGGCTTTGACCTTGTCCAACGCTTTTGCCACCACGGAAAAGAGTGTAAGATACACCTGTTACGCGATAGTTAGCTTCTTTTGGCAATGTATTGAAGAACACATCATCAGGTTTAGGTATAATTTGCAAACCATTGATAGGAGGAATAGGATTTGCAATGTTTACTTCGCCACCTGCAGAGTTACCAAGATATACATACGGAGGAGGAACTGGATTCACACGAAACTCAGTCTGTCCTACGCTTCTACCGTTATGCGTTACACCAAGCGTACAAGTACCATCAGTAGCAGGCACAAGCGTAACATCTCCTAATTTTGCACCAGGGATAGCACGTCCATTGTTTACGCTAAATGAAGGACGATAAGCAGGTCCGAGTGCAGGCACTGAGGTTTGTAAAGGGTTTTGGCAGTTCTTGTAGAGCGGGAATTTGCTTTCAGAAAGTACAATCATTACGGGCTGTACTACTTCATATTCCTTTTCTATTTTGAAAGTTGTATCTCTACCACCTTTACCTTTGGTAGTAATCATACCAGTCCACTTTTGCTTTCCATTGCCACTGGCTGTGAATTTTACTTCCCCCATACCATCTTTCACACGTACTGCATTTCCGTTGTAAGTCATGCGTGCTTCAGATTTAGAAGATCTTGCAGTGATAAAGAGTTTGGCTTCGTATTCCTGTCCAGCCGCTACTATATTTGCTTCTGCAGATGCCATAGCATATACTTCATCAAATTTAATTTGGCTAGTCAATTCGCCTGCACCCAATTTCTTCAATACTTCTTGCTCGTAGCGGATAAGGTCAGATTGCTTTTGGGTAAGGATAGCAAGTGCGGCTACTACAGGAGTTTGTCCAAAGTTAGCATTTGCAAAATCCTTGTCGCGTTGAATCCTATCATGTTTGTAGATGGGTACATCTTTGTTGCCTTTTGCAAGAGGTTCAAACTTAAAGTTTTCTCCAAAGCCCAATGTTTTATCAGAAGCAAATGTCTTGTTCAGATAATCTACATAGGTATCAAGTTTAGCTTTAAGGTCGTATGCCTTTCCTTTGTTACCAGTGCCAATCATAATAGTTTCAACCCCAGTTTCTTCTTTAGGATTTTTGATTGAGTTGGTATGCGGGTCTATGCCACCACCTACTTCTTTAGTAAGGTCTCTTTTGAGTTTATCAATTTCAGCAAATACGGCAGCTGTGTTACGTTTAAGTTCTTCTGCGCGTTTGATATTGGCTAAACCTTCAGGAGCGTTACCTTCTTTTTCCACTTTCTTTTTGAGTGCTACAAGAGCCGCATCACTTGCGTCTTTTGCGCCTATCAAAGAGTGCTCCAAACTTTCATTCAGAAAGATAAACTTATCCATGATTGACGAGCTTACTTGGAGTGCAAGCATCGCGGTTAGTACAAGGTACATCAAGTTTATCAATCGTTGCCTGGGGGTCTGTTTTCCACCTGCCATAGTTTATACGGGATTCGTATTGGTTTTTTGGTTAATATGTAAACTATAAAGGGGATTACTTAACGCCTTTCATGGCTGTAAGCATAGCACCATATACTGAATTGAGCGAAGTCAAGTTAGTAGTAAGGCTTGCCATTTCGTTTTTGAATTTTTCTGTGTCTTTAGAAGCATTCGCTACGTTTTGCATAGCTACTCCGATATTGCTATAAAAATCGTTCATAGCTTTTACGTGCTTGCCTGCGCTGCGAAGTTCTACTTCATATACTGCATTAAGTTCAGTCAAGTTTTTAGTCAAAGTCTGTACTTGTGCGTGGTATGCTTTAGTATCTTTAGAAGCGTTAGCCATTTCAGCCATTGCACCTACAGTAGCGGCGTAAGACTTGTTCATTTCAGTGATTTGTGCAGAAGCGGCTTTCACGTTTTTAGCATAATCAGCTGTAGCTACAGAAGCGTCAGTCATGTCTTTCATCTTGCCTACGTTGTCTGCAAATGATTGCATACCTTTACCGAAGTTCTGCAAATTGTCTGAAGAAATGCTGTTTGCAAGTGATGCTTCAAGTGCAGCCATTTTAGCGGCTGTTGCATTGTCGTGTTGAGGAGCAGTATTGCCTTGTGGGATAAATACTTTCTCTTTGTTTACGTAGTTAGGGTCACCCAACTGAGGATAAACTTTTGCCCAATCAGGACGAGGCGCGTCAGGGTGGATAGGCTCAGCGATACCTAAGAAGAAGATAACCGCTTCTGTAATCATACCAACCATGAGCATTTCTGCGGCTCCTGGAAAGTGCATGATTTTGAACAAAGCACCGAGAATTACGACACCTGCACCAACGGCAGTTACTCTTGGAATAATGAACACGTACACATAGTCAAGTGTACTCATTTTAGATGCACCCATCTTAGTAAAAGTTTTTGGTTAAAAATTAGAAAAATAGTTTAAAATAGCTTATTAATACGTTTATCTTTATATTTTTAGGTTACGCAGGCAAGGTAAATACCTTGCCTACCCAAACCAAATATTTGCTTGTAACTATATACTATAGTATAGATTAGCGACCTGTGCTAAATTCTAAACCTGTAGAACGACCGAGAACTGTCATAGCACAACGGAAACCAATAGAGCTTGAAGCTGAATCCCAGTGTTGGAAAGTGCGCGTACCTGTTTCGCAATAGTAAGCGATGTCTTTCCATGAACCTCCACGTATTACGCGGCGGTTGTTGGGGTTGCGGTCATTCACACCATTTTGTGTGATAGGCGGGTTGTAAACAGGGTTCATATCCCATACTACAGGCACTGAAGACTCATAATAAGCGTCTTGTACCCACTCCGCTATATTGCCTGCCATGTCATAGATGCCATAGTCATTGGGGAAATATTGTGCTACTGGACCTGTATAAGCGAATCCATCATCATAATAGTTACCACGACCAGGTTTGAAGTTAGCCAACATACAACCCAATGTGTTGCGGAGGTAAGGGCTACCCCAAGGATACTTAGCCATATCGCGACCACCGCGTGAGGCATATTCCCATTCTGCTTCTGTAGGAAGGCGGAAACGTGGCGCAGGATATTTTTCCTCTTCTTCTGTGCGCTTGTAATAATTCAAGTGCAACGTGCGCCATGCGCAAAAGAAGTTAGCCGCTTGCCAATCCACACCCACTACAGGGTAATCATCAAATGCAGGGTGCATAAAATAATACTCCATCAACGGGTCGCCCATGTGGTAGGCATAATCTTGCCTCCAACGGAGTGTATCAGGGTACATTTCGTTCATCACACGCACCGAGTCAGGACGTACAGGTGTGCCATTTTTGCTGAACATTACGTCAAGCACTTGACCCACATACTCCTCTGGCAATTCTTCGCCTTGCGACTGTTTGCCCTCCGAATACGCCAAAAGTACATCTGTAAACAGGCGGTACTGATGGTTTGTAATCTCAGTCTGGTCCATAAAGAACGCACTGATAGTAATTTGCTTATTGAAGTTGATACGTGAAGACGCTACATCTTGGTCAGCCTGTCCCATGTGAAATGTACCGTTAGGTACTACTACCATACCGCTTGGGATATACTGCGCGTCATAATCACGTACCGTTGAGAAGGGTACGATTTCGCCACGTGAGCTACCGATTCGGTCAGTAAGGTTTTCATCACTACTGCCTTTCTTTCTGAAAAGCGAACAAGATTGAACGAAAAGCATCCCCAACAAAAGCGCACAATATACGGCTTTGTGCTTCCAAAGGATTTTATTCATAACACCAAACAGATTTATTATTTTTCGATTTATAGAGTTTTACGAACTTTCTTGCAAATAAGTTACATTTCAGCATACAAACATCATACTAATTTGTAAAAAAGTTTATTTTTTCATTTACCTTTTGTCCAGTATCTGTATATATATACTAAACTCAAGTCTTAAAACGGAACGGAATTGAAATTATTTTATTTTTTCTTATTTTTTTACGTTTTTTTATAATATTCCTGCAAATATTTCGTGTTTAAAGGTTTTTAACCCGCTTTATATTGTAAAGACGCAAATTTAGGCGTTTTTTTGATTATACAATCTTTTTTTATTTCTATTGAAAGTTTTTTTATGTTTCACTTTCAAAAGTTATACAATTTTAGTGCCTAAAGCGTGGGGTGCGAATGATAGGCGGTATTTTTATAGGTGGTACGGGTATGGTGTAGGCAAGTAATATCTCGTGTGAAGTGGGCTGTTTGGCTATTTTGCCATTCACGATATAGTCAAAGCTGTATCCAACGCGGAACATTTTTTTTGAACCTTTCTTTTGAGGCAAGTAAACTCCCACAAAAGCATTTACCGATTCTTGGTTGCGGTAGGAAAGTCCGCCCCAAAATTTTTCTTGGTAAGTTGCCCAACCACCTACGTTGAAAGAGTAGGTTTTGAAGGCAGTCGTAAGTGCCAATACTGTAGGTGTGATTTTCCAGTCGTCATTTACTTGGAAATGATAGCCGCCATATAGGTACGCACTATTTGCCAAAGCCTCTACATTGATAAGACTGACTGCATTCGGTACGCTGTACTGAAAGTTTGATTTTATAAGGTGATTTGCTGTGATAGACGCAAAAAACTTAGGGTTGTCATAGTATATGCCTATCGCGCCATCGGGTACAAGGTCTGCTTCCTTGCCTCCCCCTGTATTGAAGGGGTCGCCACTATCTCTAAAACGAAGTTTTGAATAATCATAACTGCGCGAATAAATCCCACCCCTTAAACCTATACTTAAGGTAGATTTATTTTTCATGGGGATATGGTAAGCGTAGGAAAGTTGCGCTTCAAAGTTGCGCATAGGTCCAAGCGCGTCATTGACTACATGAAGCCCTATGCCACTTCTGAGTTTGGGCAACTGTGTACTGAGGCTGAATACTTGGGTAGCGGGTGCGCCTCCGTCATCAAAAGTAGGCTGATATGCCGCCCACTGTGTGCGGTGTACGAGCGTGGCTTCTGTGCGCTTGGTTACGCCTGCATACGCGGGATTCATAAAAAGCTGGTTGAACATATATTGCGTGAACTGGGCATCTTGTTGGGCATAGCCTGCTTGAGGCAATACTCCAAAGAAGCACGCAAAGACGACAAATACTAAAATAAGATGTTTCATGACAATATATGGTTTGGGGCTGGTTAAGGCTGTTTTTGTATTATTGATTCGTTTTTTTCAGGTCTTTTTTTTCGGATTGCCAACCGAAAAAAACGAATGTTTGAAAAAGACTGACCACTATTTATGCCAATGGATTTTCTGTTACGATTTCGCCATTGGGCAGTTCATAAAAACGTTTGCCATTCACTACAAAGTCATTGGGCAATCCATTTTTACGATTGATTTCTTTTGCTTCTTCTACGGCTTTGCTAAAAATGTTCGTAAAATAAGAAGCATTTTGGTAGGCTTTCAAGCTATCTAATTTTTCAACTCTCATTTTCAATGTCTATTAAAAATTTTCTGAATAATCTTTCAATTTCTACTAAAAACCCTTTTTCTGTGCCTAAAGCTATTCTTTTAAGGTTTTCACCATCAGAATTATATATCATTACCCAATCTTGCGCTAAATCCTTATAAGTATTCCAAAAATTAGCTTTACTGCGGTAGTATCTACGAATTACGTCTTCATCAGGAATAAAATGCCCTCCAAGCGTTACTCTTAACTTGATACGTTGTATGCAATCTTCAGGATTTTCCAAAAATACATAAACTATACTTACATCATAACCTTCTTTTTTGGCTTTTTCAATAATTTTAGCAAGATATTTACCTGACAATGTGCTTTCTAATACAAAACTTTTTTCACTTTCTATAAGATTATCAAGTCTTTTAAAAAACTCTTTGCCTGCCTGCAGTTTAGAAATTCCTAATTCTTTTTCTATTTCGTCTGCATTTAAGAACTCAAAGTCTGTTTCCTCCAAGATTTTCTTTGCAAAAGTAGTTTTACCTGAACCATTTGCCCCACCCACAACGATAAGTTCCTTTGTCATCACTAATTTTCAACTTTTATGTCATTCGCAAGTTTGATATAGGCTTCGAGTGCGCCTGTCATGGAGGGCGCATTGGGAAGTGGCGCTTCTATGTCCAATATCAAATTTGCGTTGCGTACTGCGGCGGCAGTGGTAGGACCGAACGCGGCTATGCGGGTATTGTTTTGTTTGAAGTCAGGAAAGTTCTCAAAAAGTGATTGTATTCCTGAAGGGCTATAAAACACCAAAACGTCATAATTTACATTGGCAAGGTCAGACAAGTCGCTTGACACTGTTTTGTAAAGTATCATTTCGGCAAATTTATATTCGTTTTTAGTCAAAAACTCTGGTATTTCGTCTTTTCGGACGTGCGAGCAGGGGAAAAGATACTTTTCGTTTTTGTGTTTTTTTATCAATGGAAAAAGGTCTGCGGCGGTCTTCTCGCCTGAAAATATTTTCCTTTTGCGAATAACGATAAATTTTTGCAAATAATTGGCAGTTTGCTCCGAAACACAAAAATATTTTGTTTCGGCAGGCATTTCTACTCGGCTACTCTTACAAAGCGTAAAAAAATGGTCTATCGCTTTTTTGCTTGTGAATATAACTGCGGTATAGTCCAAAAGGTTTATTTTTTGCTTTCTGAACTCTTGCAGGCTGAGTGGTTCGGTTTCTATAAAAGGACGAAAATCTATTTTTATGTCGTATTTACGTGCCAATTCGAGATAAGCCACGTTGGTAGTTTCTTGAGCAGATTGAGTTACAAGTATGCTTCCGACTTTATTCAAACGGGTAGTGTCTATGGGTGTGTGGGTAGAGTTTTCTTGCATGATTACACAAATAGCGTGAATTAAAATAACAACATTTTTACTCCTATAAGCCAAGGCGTGAGTTCTGTGGCGCAAAGATAGTAAAAAATATACAAATTAAGCAATGGTAGTTGCCTTGTAAGAAAAAAACTTACTAAAATTCCTTGAATTAGATGAAAAAACAGTATAAAATAGAAGGAAAATGCAAAAAAATAAAAATTGTATTCGCCATAACAACAAAAAACAATACTTGCCAAAGCTATCCACGCGCTGTAGCCCAGATACGAAAAGCGCATATATTCAAAATAATGTATCAGCGCGACTTGCCGCTCTATACTCAGCAATCTACCAAAAAGCCAAATACTTACCAACTTGCCTACCAAAAGCCCCAAAACAAGCAACCAATAATAGGCATGGCTCAAGAAAAGTGTCAAAAAGGAATATTTGAACGAAAAAGGCAACGTCCCCAGCGTATTGTCTTGGTAGATTGCCCAAAGTATATAAAAATAGGATATGGAAAATCCATGTACGCTTAGGTACAGAAAATTTATGCCATTGAAAGGTTTATTGATAAGGTTCGGGTCTTTGCGCGAAAGGGTGGAAAGGCTACTTTTGAGGCTAAAAAACGAAAAGAAAGTTTTTGAATTGTAATTATACAAAATGGTATGCAGTATGCCTATCAGTGCCAATGTAAGGATTGCCCAATCCTTATAATCAGGACTGCGCGGGGTTCGGTCTAAGCTACTTTTGGGCGTTTCGGAGGTAGCGCGTATTTCGGTATTTTTCTCTTGCCTCATTACTATAGCTATGGCAGGCAAGGGCAGTTTATATTGGGCATCATAGAACGTGCAAAAGAGCGCGTTTTGTCCATATTTTTGTTGTAAACTGTCTATAGAGAAGCTATGCCAACCCGTTTTTTTGAATTGGCAGGCAAGTTTTTTTTGAATGTAAAGGTAGCTATTTTGTTGGGCATAAAAAAGCAGTCTGTAGGGCTTATAACTTTCTGCAGGCAGCCAAAAACTGAGCGTTTTGAGTTGTGTGTGCCTGTTTTTCATATAAGGGACGTCCCCGCCATAGCTCTCGTCATAGACGAGCCAATCCTCCGACACATCTCTGAGTATGGTATAACCTGTAGGCATATCTGTATCTTTGGTAAAGCCATTGCCTACCCATGCCATACATAGCCCAAACCATATCAGAAATTTGTACATTTTTTGTTTTTTGTGCAAAATTAGACAAAAACGCCTATATGCGCAAAAAAAACACGCATCTTGCCTGTTTTTTTTGTATTTGGTTTTGCAGGTAGGCAAAAATTAGGCTAAATCAAAAAAACAGACACTTTTTCTTTTTAGGAAGCAATAGAAAGTTTAGCCATTCTGTAAGAATCCCTTGTTTAACAAAAGTGCGATACTGAAGGGACAGGAGATGCTTAGAGCATGACTACTTCAGTATCATTTGCTTCCTAAAAAGAAAAGTATCAAAAAAACATTTATAAGCAAAGTAAATCACAAAATTGATTGCGTTTTTAAAGAAATCTTTGGTTCATCTACAGGTTATTTTTTATACGTAAAACATTGATAATTAAATCTATAAGGTTATAGATTCAGTTACTCCACAGAAGTTATCAGAGAACCTTATTTGGCTGTTTTTTGGTAACATGAAACTTCCCAAACAAGTTAAAATACTACCGTCTTTCGAAGAAAAAAGAACCTTGAATGGCTAAAGCTGGCATACTTCCTTCGAGAAGTAGCTTTTCAGTGGTCACTTTATATTGCTCAAAGCGAGCTTCCAATGAGAAGTTTTTGTATAAAACACCTGCGCCTACCATAAATCCATATCTATTTGTTACTTTTATTTTTGAAAGCTGTGGCTGTGATATTGCACTTGCACGTAAAATGGAGGCATCTATTGTTCCACCTCCCAATCCGTATGAAAAACCTGCGCCCAAAAAAGGCTTTATAGCCTTTTTTGGGAAATAGTAACGCATCATGGTGCCAACTTTCAAGTAAGCTAATTTTATGTTGTATTCCCATTTTCCAGCACCATTTACAGGATTAGTGGCTAAATCGCTGGGAGATAACATGGTATGGTTGGTTTTGTATTGACTTATAGCAGATTCAAAATAAATTGCCCATGTTTTTCTTTTGGGATTAATAAAATTTTCAAATGCCAAACCCAAAGTGGGTGAGAACTCATAGTCCAACGTTGCATCTTGTACTTCTGTACTTGAAAGACCACTGAAACGTACTTTATTGTAAGCCATTCCGATGATGCAACCAACATATACGGGATTGGCAAGTTTTTTATACTCACGTTGATATTTTCTTTTATTTTCTAAATATGTTTTTAATAATTTTAATAACACACTTTCTTTATATTTTATTTTTTGGATAAATTGATAGGGATTGGCATCAGGATAATCAGGCATGAGTTCCAAAAGTTGTTTTTTATACAATGTTTGTTCCTTAATTTTTGTTGTTCCAAGTCCATCTCGGTCATAATATTTGGTATAGGATAGTGTAACTGGTGTTTTTTGTTGCTCCTGAACAATATAATAATCCCTTCCTTGTTCTGTATTGTAGTAAATGTAGAAGTTTATTGCACCTTCTAATTTTAGCAAAACAAAAACTTTTTTTTGCACAAACGGTATTTTCCCATTTTTTGGATTTTCAAACATATTTGATGTTTTTCTGTCTTCTATTTCTACTGTAGCAGTTCTATAGATGTATGATTTGTCGGCATAACCAAAAGATAAAATATCTTCAGTGGTATATTCCTTATCAGTTGTTTCACTTGTTCTAAATTGAATGACTTGAGGCGTTTTTGTCCAATAAGTTTTAAGCTGACCTTGAATGGTGTCTCCTTTCAGATTGACAATAAATGCTTCGAGCCATTTTTCCTGAGCATAGCCATTTTCTGTATTCAAGAAGAAATACAAAAAGAGTATTCTTGTTAGTAACTTCATATATGAGCAAAAATAAAATAAAATAAAATAATAGGTTGTTTGATAGTTAGAAACGAGTAAAAAAGGTTCTTCGAAAGTTATTGCGGAAGTAAAGCTGTACGAAGTTCGGTAAGCAGAAGCCCGCCAGTACGTCCGTCCTATGCAATAACTCTCAAAGAATCGTTTTTGTTCCCTAACCCTGATATATCGCCAAAAGTTGGTCGATGATTACTTTTTTTGAAAATCTATCTACTGCATCTTGCCTGCATAAGTGGGCAGGAAAGGAGGCAAGGTTTTGTATCATGTACGCCATTTTCTGGGCTAAGTCATCTGCCTTGCCTACCTCTGCCAGCACACCATTTTGGGGCGTTACGACTGATTCTGCCCCTCCGCAATAGGTACTCACGAGCGGTTTTCCGCAGGCAAGGGCTTCTGCCAAGACCACGCCCATAGTTTCGTGGATACTCGGCAACACGAATATATCACACGCCTGAAACGCGCTACGTGCCTCTTGCCTGCCCAATTCGCCCAACCAAGTGAGGTATTTGTCAATACCTCGTTGGTAGGCAAGTTGTTGGTAGGTATTTTTCTGCTCGCCTTCTCCTCCAAGCGTGAAGTGTACGTTTGGATGTTGTTTTGTCAATATTTGGATAGCTTCAAGCAATACAGGTACGCCTTTTTGCTCCACCATTCTGCCCAAAAAGAAAAAATGTATTTTTTCAGCAGGCTCTTTGGGAATGACTTGAAAAAAATCTTCGTCTATCAGGTTTGGCACATAAGCAAGGCGCGGAGCATTGTGATTTGCCATATCTTGCAAGAGCGAATGGCTGATGGCTATATTTTGCTTTGCGTCTTGGTAGGCAAGGGCAAGTTCGGGTATGAGCTTGCCTGCCCGCAAAAAATACGGGAACGGAAAAGGACTCATCTGTTCTGTGATGACGTATTGGAGATTGTATTTTTGGCTCAAGGCACGCGCTATGTAGCCCGCAGGAAAGCCCACGTGGGCGTGTATCACATCTACCTTGCCTACCAGCTCCTGAAATTGCAGTAAGTTTTTTTCGTTCGCACGTATGATTTCTTGTAGATTACCACGTTTTATTTTTCTTGTCCATGTGAAAGTAGGCTGGAAAAAAGTGAATAAGTTGGGCGCATCTTGCCAAACTTGCGGGGTGGGCTTTTGGGTAAGTTTTTGGAGGCTTTGTAGTGGTTTTTTTGCCCAAAGCAAAAGCCGCTCGTCATTTTGTCCCCACGTACTGATGCCTACAGTATGGGCAGGGTAGCGCGTGGTAATGGCTTGTGCTTGGTCTTGAAAAAAAATGCCTGTAAGCGGACTATTGGGCGAAGGATACCACGAAGGAATAAAAAATATGCGCATAAAGTATTTTAGAAAGACCTCTCACGCTGCCCTCCCTCCAAAATGGAGGGAAAGCTTGTTTTTAGGATATGAGCCACGCTTTTGCGTCTTCGTAGTTCAAAAAAAGTTGGCGGTCTTGAGCTTCTTCTTGGGCTATTTTTTGATTTACTTGCTTGATACCGAATCTTGCAAAAACATCTTTAGGCGTAACCAATGCCCGCTTGACGTTCCAATATTGATGTGTAAAATCTACCGAACGCTTTACGGCATATTCTTGGTCTTCTGCTGATATTACCCTATGCTCCACAAGGTCAGTAAGCGTTTTTTTGATATGGTGCTGTGCCATGAACTCAAAAACTTTGTCTATCCCTGCCCTAAATTCGTGTGAGGGTGTAAAGCCTTTCCAGACCACTTCGAGTACGCCTGCTTCTTGGTCAAGCGATATTGTCAGATACGGTTTTTCGTGCAAAAGTTCCATGATTGTTATGTGAGTATTTACAAAGTTAATCAAAAAAAGGGAAAAAGGAAAAATTCAAGCCAAATATTTAATTTCCTTGCCTGCCCTACTGTCGTGGGGCAGGCAAGGTTTTAAAAACTAATCTAAGGGCGGAAGTCCCATATCAGCTAATTTTTTAAGCAGGGCTTGTATCTTCGCTTCGGCTTCGTCCGCACGTTTGGCTTCAGCAAGTTTAGCTTCTTCAGCCTCATCTGCACGTTTAGCTTCTTCGTCTGCGCGTTTGGCTTCAGCAAGTTTAGCTTCCTCAGCTTCATCTGCACGTTTGGCTTCTTCGTCTGCACGTTTGGCTTCAGCAAGTTTAGCTTCCTCTGCATCGTCTGCACGTTTGGCTTCTTCTATGATGCCTTCCGCACCTGTACGCATCAGCGTGCCTTCCCCATCACACCAACGAACAAATGGCGCGGACGCATTTTCAAAAAGCCCTTCCCACATCACCAAACCCAGCGTGAGTTCGGGCATATAGCAGTTTGTATCCATGTTGTAAGGCTCATATTTGCCATTCACAAGCTGAAAAACATTCAACTCCTTGTCGTACAACTCTTTGTACGGGTCATGAATGATGTAGTACAACACACCCATTTGGGCATAAATATCAAATTTGGTGGTGTTTTCG
>JAAFJK010000799.1 GCA_013298105.1 Cytophagales bacterium | reverse complement strand
ATGTGGGTTTGTTGAATAAAAATCAGGGCTACATCTGGACATAGACCATTTTTTTGGTGGTAAAATATTCTTCTTCAAAGTAGTCGCTGAGGTTATAGACCTCTATTTTCTTCTTTTTAACCTCTGCAAGTTCTTCTGCAAGTTCGCCTCCCTTCAGGCACAATAAACCATTCTCAAGGTCGTGAAAATGATTGGTAGAAAGTTTGTTTTTTGTCCAATAGACAAGCGTTTCGAGTGGTGCGACTGCCCTGCTGACTACAAAATCAAAATCATTGTCAGGTATTTCTTCTGCGCGGGCTTGAGTGGGGCGGATATTTTTCAAGCCAAGTGCTTGTACGACTTCTTGCACGACTCGGATTTTTTTACCAATAGAATCTACAGGTACAAATTCGGTGCTTGGAAACATTATCGCAAGCGGTATGGCAGGAAAGCCGCCGCCTGTGCCTAAGTCCATGATTTTGGTCATAGACTTGAACTGTATGATTTTAGCTATTCCCAAAGAGTGAAGCACGTGCCGTTCGTACAATAGTTCAATATCTTTGCGTGAGATGACATTGATTTTACTATTCCACTCTTGATACACTTTCTCAAGCTGTGTAAAAAGGGCAATTTGTGTATCAGTAAGGGCAGGAAAGTATTTTTTGATGATGTCCATAAAATCTATTTAAAAAACGCCCCAAAAATACGACTTTTTTTGGATTATTGCCTTGCCTGCCCTAAATTGCAAAGTTATTTGATTGGTTGATGTACTTTTTGAAACTTATCAGGGGCTTAAATTTGCTTATCCTGCTTTTTACGCAATACATGGTGCGCTTGTGTCTTACCGAAGAAGGCATCAGCAAAGGCATTGTGCATATCCAAGATTTGGATATGGGCATTTTGGCACTTGCTACCATACTTATCGCGGCGGCAGGCTACATCATCAACGATTATTATGACATCAAAATAGACACTATCAACAAGCCTCAGCGCGTAATCGTAGGCAAGTACGTGAGCCGTAGGTGGGCTATGCTTCTGAATGTCCTTTTTAATGCCATAGCGTTGGCGATAAGTGGGTGGTTTTTGAAGCCTATCGTGTTTGCTATCAATTTTGGAAGTATTTTTTTACTTTGGCTTTATTCGAATCAGCTCAAGCGGTTGCCATTGGTAGGCAACATGGCGATAGCGATTTTGAGTGCCATGTCAGTAGCAGTAGTCGCTTTTCAATTTCCTCAAAATACCTATTTGGTATTTGTTTTTGCGGTTTTTGCCTTTTTTATTACGGTTATCAGAGAAATTATCAAGGACTTGGAAGATGTACGTGGAGATGCTTCTTTTGGCTGTAAGACCTTGCCGATAGTCTGGGGTGTACGCCGTACTAAGGCTGTGATATACGTATTTTTTGGGATATTCATGGTTATTTTACTTTCTACGTACCTTACCTTTCCTACCCGTTTTGCGTTTTATCTGTACTTGGTAGAATTGCCTATTTTGGGTTATTTGATACACAAATTGCGGAAAGCGGACACTAAAAAAACGTTCCACGCCCTAAGCCAACTCTGTAAAATCATCATGCTTTTGGGGGTTTTGAGTATGTTCTTAGTTTAGTTGGGAAAACATTTTGTTTCAAGATTTGGTTCATGTCCCATGAAAACAACTACCAGATGGCACAAAATATTTGAGTCAGTCGAAGAGGCTATCCAACAGATACCACTCAATACGCTGTACTCTTTGCGCATTGACATTCGCAAAATATGTATCACACATACCTCAAGGGGCTTTTCGGCTATGGAAGATGCCTGCCCGCACAAGCTCATACCTCTCAGCAAAGGATATGTCAATGAGCATAACGAGGTGGTCTGTGTATGGCATAAATACTGCTTTGATACAGCTACAGGCTATGAGATGACAGACAAAAATATACGCCCTGTAAAGGTCTATCCGCTTGAGGTGCGCGAAGACGGATTATTCATTGCCTTGCCTACCCGCCCGCAAAAAACAGACGATTTTAGTTATTAGACCTCTTGCGAGGGCAGGTCGAGAGATAAAAAATAGCACTTTGGCAAAAAATCTATTGACAAAGGCTAAAAAATACCTTTTAAAAGTTTCATTTTCTATTTTTTTCTTGTATTATTGCAATAGTTTTTCACAAATGTATGAATTTTACTATGCAACGTCCTTACATCTATTCCATCTGTTTGAGTTTATTGCTCATCTTCACCTTGCCTACCCTGCTGTATGCACAAAAGAAGAAAAAAGATAAAAAGCTCTCCCTTACTGTCGAACAGTGGCAAAATTTGAAAAAAGAAATGAAGCAATTTGAGGCTGATATACAGCTCCGCAATGCGCAAGAACTTGACCTAAAATCTCAAGCAAGCCAACAACAAATACTCCTTGAAAAAGCTGAGAAGGATATTTTGGCAAATGAGAATGAACTCGGCAAGCTCAGAGGCACAAACATACTCAAAGAGCCTTTGAAGCCAAAAAGTCGCGCCTATTACCGCGTACAGATAGGCGCGTACTTCAACCCTGCACTTGCGCAAGCCCTTCAAAATCAGCAAAATTTTGAAATAGAACCGCTTGAAAATGGTATGAAGCGATATTTGGTAGGCAAGTTCACAAAATTTGGCGAGGCAACCAAATTCGCAGAGAAGTTGCGTAACGCAAATCAACAGGCTTTTGTAGTGGGTTATTTAGACGACAAGCGTATAGAAAACCTCAAACAAATGCCAGATGAATTTAAAAAATAACGCGCTGAAAATCTGTGTATTGGATATCAGCAAGATTGAGGCATCAAAAATGGCACTTTCACAAGAACTCTCATGTTGTATATTTGGTCAGACCACTGTACAATTTGTTATTTCGTATTTTTTATTTTCAACGTTGCGGGTGGTTGCAAACCTTGACAAGCGTTGAAAATAAAAGATAAGTGGATTATTTTTCCTGCTGTATTTTTCTAAGTGATAAGCTCATTTGTCATGCTAAACGCAGTGAAGCATCTCGTTGTTAATCAATAATTTGTGAGCGAAAAATGACAAAATTATATTATCACTCAAAAAAATACAGGAGAAGTTATTTTGCCAGTGAAACAGTTGCATTGCGTTGGTTTACCCAAAAACAAATAACTTAAATCTGAGTGAGAGGCGCGTGTTTTCATACGCCTCTCTTTTTTATGATTCTCCAATAACCTATAGAATTTAATCGCATCTTTTCTTATCTTTGCAAAAAATAAACATCATTGAAAAACTACATTTTTAATAACTATGACTACTCAACATATAGACACGCTCAAATTTGATTTGATAGCGTGGATGTCGCAAATCAAAGAATTAGACACTATAGAACGCATTTTGGCAATCAAAAAGCAAACAGAAAAATCTCCTGCATCTGTTTTGCCTAAAAAATCTACAGGCACGCGTACCTACAAAGAGGTAGTCGCTATTGCCCAGCAATATCCTGAAGATAAAAAATGGACATACCGCGAAGTTGTACGTCTGTTCCCTGCCAATCTAAAAGTAAAAATAGAAATTTTAAACAATAAACTTATTATTATGCCCTCACCTTCTTTCATTCATCAAAAAATATCACGTATCTTGTCCAATAAAATGACTAATTTTGTAGAAGAACGTAATTTAGGCGAGGTGTTGTACGCGCCTATGGATACCAAATTTGATGAAAACAACGTGGAACAGCCAGATATTATGTTTATCGCTGTTACAAGATACGACATCATTGAGGAAAATTATATCAATGGCGCACCCGATATCGTGGTGGAGATAATCTCGCCTGCCAACAAAAAACAGGAGAGGGACGAGAAACACGACCTTTATGAACGCAAAGGTGTAAAAGAATATTGGACTATATATCCCAAAAAACGAATCATCAAGGTAGAAACCTTAGAAGAAGGCAAGTTCAAACTGTACAGTGAAGGCAAAAAAGTAGGCGAGATAAATTCTAAGGTTTTAGCGGGCTTTTCTGTAAAAATAGAAGATATTATGCCTGAAAGCCTATTTGAAAATAAGAAAAAAGATAAGAAAAAATCGTAAAATTAAATAAATTTATTTTTTATATTCTTGCACCACTTCCAGAAGTTCGCTCTCAAACAGTTGGGCAGGCGAGATGACAAGTGCTTCGTAAGGAATTGCATTTCCATATCTTTCTTGCATTTTTTGTCTTACTTCAGTGCTTGAGAGGTCAAAGTCTTGTAATTTCTGCAACTTGCCTACCTCTATGCCCGCACCTTGTTTGTAGATTTTCCACACCAATTCTGAGCAATAAATTCGCTCATCACTCCACCCAAAGTAAATATCATACGCCTTGCCTATCATGCCCTTGCCTACCGTCCGCATACGCTGTAGGGTAGGCAAGGTCAGGATTTCTGAAGCGTTTTTGAGGCGTTTCAGGACATAATGCCCCTTATCGCCTCGTGCTATCCAGTCTTTCAGGGGCGTTATGGTTACGGGTTGTATTGCCTCCAAAACAGCAAATTTATCTTTTTGTTGCTCAAAAACTATCCCACAATGGGTATAAACAGATTTGGTAGCGAGCGCGATGGCTTTTCCCTGCCCAGAAAGCGAAATTTGAAAAATAATATCGCCATTTTGGATAGGGCTTTTCTTCTCTATTACTTCTACTTTTTGGCGTATCTTTGGAGAGGATTTAGGTTCGCCACAACCAATGAAGGCTATAATAGCAAAAAAAGACAAACCCATGAGTAGCTTCATACTGACAATACTAAGGGAATTTTGGAAATTTGCTGAAGTCGGGCTGGCGTTTTTCCAAAAAGGCTTTTTTGCCTTCTTGTGCCTCTTCGCTGAGGTAGTATAGGAGTGTAGCATTGCCTGCAAGTTCTTGGATACCCGCCTGTCCATCAAGTTCTGCATTGAAAGATGACTTCAACAT
>JAAFJK010000358.1 GCA_013298105.1 Cytophagales bacterium | reverse complement strand
TCTATAAATTCCGCAATAACTTTCGAAGAACCAGAAAGGGAACAAGAGCTGATAAATGTTCCTTGATAAATGTTCTATGTGAAAAGCTGTAGTTATTTCGTTTGTCCCGTTGCGCTTTTTTCAAGAAAAAAGCTATCTTTGCATTTTACAAAAAACTGAAATAAAATGCTAAGAACACATACTTGCGGTGAGCTTCGCCCTGCACATATTGGACAAACCGTTACCCTTGCTGGCTGGGTACAGACTACCCGAGACGTAGGCAAAGCACTTTGGGTGGATTTGAGAGATAAATATGGCATTACCCAAATAGTAGCCGAAGATGGCAAAACTTCTGCCGAATTGATACAACAAATACGAGGTTTGGGGCGCGAGTTCGTGGTACAGGTGGTAGGCAAGGTAGTAGAACGCTATTCCAAAAACCCGCACTTGCCTACGGGCGAGATAGAGATAGCGGTAGAACAAATCACTGTTTTGAACGCCTCCAAAACGCCTCCTTTCAAAATACAAGACGACACAGATGGAGGCGATGACCTTCGCATGGAATACCGCTATTTAGATTTGCGCCGCAATGTTGTGCGCAAAAACCTTGAACTCCGCCACGCTGTCAATCGCGCCACACGCCAATATTTAGATGGTTTGGGCTTCATAGATGTAGAAACGCCTGTACTTATCAAATCTACACCTGAAGGGGCGCGTGATTTTGTAGTCCCAAGTCGTATGAATAAAGGCGAATTTTATGCCTTGCCTCAGTCGCCCCAAACATTCAAACAAATACTCATGGTAGCAGGTTTCGACCGCTATTATCAGATTGTAAAATGTTTCAGAGATGAGGACTTGCGGGCAGACCGCCAACCTGAGTTTACACAAATAGACTGTGAAATGTCCTTTGTTACTCAAGAAGATATTTTGAATACCTTTGAAGGTTTGGTAAAGCATCTTTTCAAAGAAGTGAAAGACATAGAAATTCCTACCTTGCCTCGCATGACTTACGCAGATGCTATGCGCATATATGGCTCAGATAAACCCGATACGCGCTTTGGTATGTCTTTTGTGGAACTCAAAGGTGCGCAAAGTGACCTCACGGCAGGCAAGGGCTTTGGCGTGTTTGATAGTGCGGAACTCGTGGTGGGTATTTGTGCCAAAGGCTGTAGCGAATATACCCGCAAGCAAATCGACGAACTTACAGAATGGCTCAAGCGTCCTCAAATTGGCGCAAAAGGCTTGATTTACGTCCGTTATGGGGCAGATGGCACGCTGAAATCATCTGTAGATAAATTTTATGGCGAAGCTGAACTCAAGCAATGGGCTGAAGCTATGGGTGCAGAAAAAGGCGATTTGATGCTGATTCTTTCAGGCGAAGCAGGCAAGGCGCGTAAGCAAATGAATGAGTTGCGTTTAGAAATGGGAACAAGGCTTGGTTTGCGTGATAAAGACAAATTTTCTTGTCTTTGGGTAGTTGATTTCCCTATGCTCGAACACAGCGAAGAAGACAATCGTTGGTATGCTATGCACCACCCTTTTACGGCACCAAAGCCTGAAGATGCGCATTTTTTGGATTCAGGAGAGTTTGGCAAAATACGCGCCAATGCTTATGACATGGTCATCAATGGTGTAGAAGTAGGAGGGGGGTCTATCCGAATTTTCCAGCGTGAATTGCAGGAAAAAGCGTTGGCTGTATTGGGTTTTTCGCCTGAAGAAGCAAAAGCACAATTTGGCTTTTTGATGGACGCTTTTGAGTTCGGAACGCCTCCGCATGGCGGCATTGCCTTTGGGTTTGATAGACTTTGCTCGCTTTTTGGGGGGGCAGATTCTATCCGCGACTTTATCGCTTTTCCAAAAAATAATTCAGGCAGGGATATGATGATAAAATCGCCCTCCAACATTGCCCAAGCACAATTAGATGAGTTGGGCTTACAACTGAATTTGAAGTAATCTGTAGCACACCCTCAAAAGGGTGTGTTTTTGTACAAAAGTATAATTTTTTCCTCCTGTATTTTTTTGAGTGATAATAGACTTCTTGCGAATTGGAGATGGGCAGGATTGAGGTATCAAAAATCGCAATATATTTTGGGGCTTTTCTTGTAAAAAAAACTGCGCCACGTTTGTATATCTCAAAAATATAGGTAGTTTTGTGATATGGCAAAAAAGACCACAGGGCAATACGACCGCATCTTCAAAGAAAATGCGGAAGAAATATATGCTTTGCTTATCAAAGCTTTGCTGAAAATTGATGCTTCACAAGTGGAAAATTTAGCGCAGAGCGACATTCAGAAAACGATTGAACGCAAAGCCGATTTTCTCAAAAAAATAGTGCCAACTGATGGCTCGCCCCCCTACATTTTGCACATTGAAATTCAGTCAGACAATGATGATGCGATGCTTTCGCGTATGATTCTCTACAAGTCGCTCATTTTTGATAGGTATGGACTTGATAGCAAACAGTTTGTAATTTATCTCGGGACAAGAGAGCTAACAATGAAGTCAGAAATTTTACTCACTAATTGTATTTATTCATACCAAATCATAGAAATCAAACGTTATGATTATGAAATGTTTTTGCAGGCAAGTACGCTGAAGAAGTGATTTTAGCTGTTTTGGGCGACTTCAAGGGAGAGGAGGCAAAAATAGTCATCAATAAAATCTTAGTGCGTTTGCAGAAACTTGTACCTACTTCACTTAGCCTTGCTAAATACACGACTCAATTAGAGGTTGTTTCAAACCTTCGAAATCTACATCAAGAAACCTCAAACCAAATCAATAATATGCCTGTACCATTTGATTTTACCATAACCACTGCCTACAAAAAAGGTGAGGCGAAAACTCTTGTTAAAAATATAGAGCAACTTTTGCGAAATAAAAAACTTTCTGCTCAAGAGATTGCTGATATACTCGAAGTTTCACTTGACTTTGTAGTGGACATTCAGAAAAAAATCGTCTAAACTCAAAGCCCCAAAATACACATTTTGGGGCTTTTCTTGTAAAAAAAAACTGCGCCACACTTGCATATCTCAAAAATATAGGTAGTTTTGTGGTAATGTTCACTTCTAAACCAAACTCCACGTATGCACAAAATTTTACCTATTCTGTTGTACTTTATTTTGCTTTGTGCCTTGCCTGCCCACGCGCAAGTAAAAGATAAACCCATGTCTGCCAAAGACTCTATCAAAGTGGCTACTTTTACGCAAAATGCAGAAAAGCTGAAGAAAAGTGGAAAATATCAGGAAGCTATCGCGGAATATCAAAAAGCGAGTGGGTTTTTGAAAGGGGAAGGGTATTTAGAAAGGCATTTTGCCACTGAACTTATTATTTCAAATATTTTTGGTGTGAATGTACAAGACTCGAATAAAGAAGAAAAAATCTTAAAAGGTGGTATAGAAGAAATGAATCGCTTGAGTATGCAAAAAAACTTAGTTTTTGCAAGATACCACTTAAATTTATTAACTAATTATTCTTTTCAGAGAAATCAAGAAAAAAGTTTGGAATACTTTAAAAAAGCTAAAAATTTGTTTTCTTCTTATCATAAAAATAATAAGTACATTATAGCTGTATATGCTACTTTTCTAATGCCATATTCATTGGGTTGGGACGAGTTTAATAAATTAGACTCTATTCAAAACTATTTTATAGAAAATTATACAGAATTAAAAAAAATATACCCCAATGATGAGAATAACAAGGCTTTTTTTAATTACTATGAGCAACGTGGTAATTTTTACATCAATGGTTTGCAAAATTATAAACAAGGGTTAGAATATTTATTAAAAGCGAATGACATTTTTGAAAATGCTTTGTCTAAAGATAAATCGCCAAAACTTGAATATGATTATTTAAAAATGCTAATGTCTATGGCTTCTTGTTATGGTAATATCAAAGAATTTGAAAAAGGTATAGAAAAAGGCGAAAAATGTATAGCAGAAATTATGAAAAAAGGTTTTACTAGTCCAATAGAAAATCTCGCATTTTATACAAATTTGGCTAATTTATACTATCAAGCAGCTTTTGAGTTTAGAAAAGAAAACACCAATAAAACAAAGAACTATTTATCGAGGGCAAAAGAACTTTATCTAAAATCGATAGAAATATGTGGAAATAATCAGCAATTTGATGGATATCTTGCAGGAAATATATATCCAAACTTTACTCAAGTGCTTGTGATGCAAAAAAATTATGAAGAAGCTAAAGAATACATGAGAAAATCAGAAGCGAAACTGATGAAATTTTATAAAGGCAAGATTAAAAATTATGATTTTGCCTACTTGAATCTTAAATATGGAGAAATTTTAGAGAAAAATAAAGAGCATGAAGAAGCATTAAAAAAATATCAAAAATCACTTTATTGTTTAATACCTTCTTTCAAAGATACTGTAAACGTATATAAAAACCCTATCTTTGAGGTAGATTTTTCAATAAACCCAGAATTTTTGTTATTTATATTTATTGAAAAAAGTACATCTTTTGCTAATTGGTCAATTCAGGCAAAGAATAAAGATTATTTAAAAGAGGCTCTAAAAAATTGTGAAGCAGCATTGCAACTGTACGGTTATTTGCTTAAGAGAAAGCAAGACATCGATAAAGTGGTATTTGCGGAAAAGTATGAAAGTATATATGGTAATTTATTGAGTATATGTTATGAATTAAAGGATTTCAATAAAATATTTCACTACACCGAAAAATATAAAGCCAACCTACTTTTAGCTGAAGCACTCAAAAACGAGAAAATGACGAATATAGATACTAAAATAATAGATTTTGAAAGAAATTTGAAAAAAGATATTTTGGAATTAGAGGCAGAATTGGCGAAAAATGAAAACGATAATGACCTGAAAGATAAGCGATTTAAGCGAAACCTTGCCTTAGATAGCTTGGTAAATGTATATCAAAAACAATATCCTGATTATTACAAAGAGCGTTATGCACATGAAGTAATATCGCTTGAAAAATTGCAAAATAGACTAAAAAAAGATGAATGTTTGATTGAGTATGTTACAGCTATTGATTACTTGCATATCAATGCTATTACAAAAGATAGTATTTATATCAAGCAAATAAACATCACAAAAGACAGCCTTGAAACAAAGATAAATCTTCATAGAAAGATTCTGCAGGAATCAGGCAAGGCAGACTCTCTCTTGCGCCTCACTATGGATTTACACCAAATATTGATAACGCCTATTTTGGCAAATGTACGTGATAAAACGCGATGGTATGTTGTGCCTGATAAAGCCTTATTTGAAATAAATTTTGATTTTTTGTTTGAAAAATTACCTAAAAATACAACTTATCTGCCCAATGGAACAGTAAAACCAACCCAACTTGCATGGGATAAAATCGATTATTTGTTGCAAAAGTATATTATTAGCAATCATTTATCAGCTACGCTTATTTTTGATACTTCTCTCAACAAAAAAGAAGCACAACCCGCAAGCAGGCAAGATATTATGTTAGTCGCACCTGTTTATGCAACAGATGAGGGCAGTATGATGTTGGCTACCAATGCCAGCATAGCGGCAGAAACTGCCTCCCAAAAAATCCAAGATACGCAAAGTAGAAAACGTACCTTGACCAAAAATGGCAAAAGAATAGAACCACTTTTGGCTTCTAAAAACGAAGTAAATGCTATCAAAACGCTTTTTGAAAAACAAGGAAAAACAACGACACTGCTTTTAGAAAAAGACGCTACAGAAGCCAACGTAAAATCTCAAACCTTGCCTGCCCGCATACTGCACTTGAGTACTCATAGTTTTTTCCATGCACGCGACTATCGCCTCTCTGCTGTTTCATTTTGGCAACCTGATTCTTTGGCTTATTACCAAAGCAAACAGACAAATAAACCTATAGAAGATGGTTTTTTGTTTATGAATGAAATTCTGAACATGGATTTGCCCCATACGGATTTGGTAGTACTTTCGAGCTGTGAAGGTGGGGTAGGCAAGATTGTTTCAGGCGAGGGTCCCATGTCTTTGACGTATGCTTTTTTGCGCGTGGGGGTCTATAATTTGTTGTATTCTTTGCATAAAGTACCTGACGAAGATACTGCTGAATTGATGCCTATGTTTTACAAGCATTTGCTTGCAGGAAAAGGATACGCAGAGGCTCTAAACGTTGCCAAAAAAGAGTTTATCAAAAAATGGGGCGCGAAAGCCTCGCCAGAAAGGTGGAGTAGCTTTGTAGTAATGGAACGGTAAAAAGAAAGAAGCCCCAATACGAAAGGGCTTCTTTTTTATTTTCGAAATAAAAACCTTCCCAAATATACCTGCACACCATTTTTGCGCAAACGCCAATAATACAGTCCACGTTCTTGTTCGCTAAAATCTATTTCAAAAGGCACTTCACTCAACTTGAAATTTTTGGTAAGAACCGTTTGCTCATCATTGTTGATGATTTCTACAGTATAGCTGACATTTTCAGGTTTCGTATCTTTGAAGTCAAACCTGATAGTTTTTGTAAAATTTTGGTCTATAGCAGGCGAGGCAACC
>JAAFJK010000108.1 GCA_013298105.1 Cytophagales bacterium | reverse complement strand
TCCTCGAGCACGTAGCTGATGATAGAAAAGCAGTGCGAGAAATAGCGCGTGTACTAAAACCGAATGGCTGGGCTATTTTGCAAGTGCCTTTTTTTAAGATGGACTTGGAAAGTACCTACGAAAATGAAGCTATCACCTCGCCTGCCGACCGCTTTGTGCATTTTGGGCAAGAAGACCACGTCCGTATGTATGGCAAAGATTATGCAAAACGCTTGGCTGAAAGTGGCTTACGGATAGATGAAAACGCTTTTGTAAAAGACCTTTCTGCGGAAATAGTCCAAAAATATGGCTTGCCTGCCCAAGAAATTTTGTATATCTGCCATAAATAGTCCCATTTTGGGACTTTTAATCTTTAAAAATAGACATAACTTACTAAAAACAAAGGTTTTACGATTTGGCACATAATTTGAAAAATATAGTAATGCTAACTACAGTGCAGTTCATTGTGAAAAAAACATGAAAAACATATATTTTTATTTTGTCTTATTTATTTTATGTTATTGCCCTTCTATCAGCCCAAAAGCACAGATAATCAATGCGTATGCGCAGGTGTCTGGCATTACAGGGCTTGTACTTTCGGTTACGAATGTAGATGAGGCAAACGATACTTTTGAAGTAGGCGAGAGCATTATTTTGATGCAAATGCAGGCAGATGTACTTGGCAATACCACGAATACGGCAAGTTTTGGTAATATAAGTGCCATTGGTTCGGCTGGTAGATATGAAATATGCCAAATCCAAGCTATGACAGAAAGTGCAGGCTTGCCTACCAGCATTACTGTAGCTACAGCTACGCGCTATACTTATACTATCAATGCTAATAGTGCCGTTCAAATCATTTCTTTTCGTAAATTTGGTACAGGAAACTACTCTACCACTGCCAATATGCAGGCTAAAAACTGGAATGGCACTACAGGCGGGGTTTTGGCTTTTGAAGTAGAAGGTACGCTCAGATTGGGGCATAACCTTACTGCCAATGGCGCGGGATTCAGAGGTGGGGCAGTTTCGATAGATGATTCAGGTGTTTGTAATAGCATAGACTATATCGTTACAGCTAACCATACAGATTTTGGAGAAAAAGGCGAGGGTATTCACAAACCTACCAACATCAATCATCGATATGCCAGAGGGAAACTCCTCAATGGTGGTGGTGGTGGAAATTCACGCAACGCAGGTGGCGGTGGCGGAAGCAATTTTACGACTGGTGGCATGGGAGGTCCTGGCTTCAATAATACTACAGCTGGGTGTTCACCCACAAGTGGTGGCTTGGGAGGCTTGGCATTGGGGATATACAGTTCGGGCAGGCGTGTGTTTTTAGGCGGAGGCGGAGGAGGAGGTCAGCAAAACCAAACTGTAGGCAGTGCAGGTGCAAATGGTGGAGGCATTATCTTATTGAAGGCACGAGAAGTGCTTACTACAGGCATTGGAACGGCTTTGATTTCTGCGAATGGCAATAATTCAAACGATGCGATTGCGCCAGGGAATGATGGTGTAGGAGGCGCAGGCGCAGGAGGAAGCATCGTCTTGGAAGTACAGACATGGAATGTAATAAATACATTTGCTATCAATATAACCGCCAATGGCGGAAATGGAGGCAATGTAGGCGCATCTACGCATGGCGGCGGTGGCGGCGGTGGACAAGGATTGGTTATTTTCTCTGGAGCGATTCCTACCAGCAATATCACAAGTAGCACCAACAACGGCACAGGTGGTTGTAATAATTCAGGCTGTACTTCAAGAGCCGAAAATGGCATAGGTGCAAACAATCAGGGCTTATTTGGCAATGTGGGAACTGCCCTGCCTATGACACTCAAGAGTTTTACGGCTACTTTGGAAACTGAAAAAGTGCGCATAGCTTGGGAAGTAGTGGCTTATCAGCCGATTCTTTATTTTGAAGTGCAAAGCAGTACAGATGCTGTAAATTGGCTGCCTGTAGCGCGTGTGGAGGCAAGTGCGCAAAACCTTGCCTACCAAACGTGGGACAAGGACGACTTTGTGAACGTAAGGTATTACAGACTGAAGCAAGTCGAAAATACCCAAGAAGTAGCCTATTCCAATGTGGTTGCTGTCCAGAAAAAAATACGCACCGAAGATGTCTTACTCTATCCCAATCCCGCTACACAAAATACCTACTTAGAAATCGCTAACTCTAAACCTACACAATCACTGTCAAAAACGTACTGGGACAAGAAATGCGCCTTGCCTACCAATACCGCGAAAATGGGATAGCGTTTGATTTACAAAATGTACCCAAAGGAATGTATTGTATCAGCTTGAGCAATAAAATTCAAAGCATTACTAAGAAATTGTGTGTTCAATAAAATAATTAAAAGTCCCATTTTGGGACTTTTATTTTTTATAACCTGCCTAATTCACTAAAAATAAAGGTTTTATAGTTTGGCATATAATTTGAAAAGTTATTGCTTGTTCCATTATTACAATTCCATGAAAAAGGTATATCTTATTTTAGTCCTGTCATTTTTTGCATTTTCTATCAAAACTAAGGCACAGATAGTCAATGCGTATGCACAAGTATCTGGCATTACAGGACTTGTACTTTCGGTTACGAATGTAGATGAGGCAAACGATACTTTTGAAGTAGGCGAGAGCATTATTTTGATGCAAATGCAGGCAGATGTACTTGGCAATACTACAAATACGGCAAGTTTTGGCGATATAAGCGCCATTGGTTCGGCTGGTAGATACGAGATTTGTCAAATCCAGTCTTTGACAGAAAGTGCAGGCTTGCCTACCACTATCACTATATCTAAAGCTACGCGCCATACTTACACCATCAACGCCAACAGTACAGTGCAGATTATTTCGTTTCCCACATTGGGAACTGGAAGTTACTCTACTACTGGTAATATGCAGGCTAAAAACTGGAATGGTACTACGGGCGGAGTTTTGGCTTTTGAAGTGCAAGGCACACTTAGGTTAGGACATAACCTTACGGCTGATGGAGCGGGATTCAGAGGCGGTGTAGCTTCGGTAGATGATGGCTCTGGGTGCAATGGTGTAGATTTTATCGTTACAGCTTCACAAGACCGCTATGGGCAAAAAGGAGAAGGTATTTATAAATCTGCCAACGTAAATTTCCAACACGCCAAAGGCAAATTACTGAATGGTGGTGGTGGCGGAAATTTTCATAATGGCGGTGGTGGCGGTGGTAGCAATTTTACAGGTGGTGGAAATGGTGGACCTGGTTGGAATGGTTCTATGGCAGGTTGCGACCCTACAGGCGGAGGCGTGGGTGGTTTAGCACTTGGGATATACAGTTCAGGCAGGCGAGTTTTTTTAGGTGGCGGTGGTGGTGGTGGTCAGCAAAATAACAGTGTAGGCTCAGCAGGAGGCAATGGTGGAGGGATTATTTTACTCAAAGCTCAAGAAGTCCTTACTACAGGTACAGGAACGGCTTTGATTTCTGCCAATGGCAATAATTCTCTTAATGCAGGCAATGATGGTGTAGGTGGGGCAGGCGCAGGCGGTAGTATCGTGATGGAAGTCCAAACATGGAATGTAGTAAATACCTTTCCTATCAATGTAAGGGCAAATGGTGGAAATGGTGGAAATGTCAATTCAGTGGTGCATGGCGGTGGTGGTGGCGGTGGACAAGGCTTGGTTATTTTCTCTGGCGCAATCCCTACGAATAACATTACAAATAGCACCAACAACGGTTTGGGAGGTTGCAACGACACAGGCTGTAGTTCAAGAGCGCAAAATGGCATAGGTGCAAACAATCAGGGCTTATTTGGCAATGTGGGAACTGCCCTGCCTATGACACTCAAGAGTTTTACGGCTACTTTGGAAACTGAAAAAGTGCGC
>JAAFJK010000248.1 GCA_013298105.1 Cytophagales bacterium | reverse complement strand
AAAAATTGTCAGAGAACCGATATTTTTTACTTGTTCCTTAGTTAAATGTTCGTTTTTTTTCGGTTGGCAATCCGCTTGCGGTTGTCAATCCGAAAAAAAGACCGCGAACAAATAAGAAAGACTGACCACTTAGTTAATTGTTCGTTTTTTTTCGGTTGGCAATCCGCAAGCGGATTGCCAACCGAAAAAAAGTGCCTCGCTGTACTTACCATAGCTACCCATTTGCATAAAATTAACATGACCTTTGATTTGCATGAATAAGCAAATTGAGAGAGTTAAAAAATTTACGTTTCCATTTGTTTATTTCAGGCATTGTGCCTAATATTGTGCCTAAGAGGGTTATATTTTCCATAAAAGCGTTGTGTATATTGATTCCGAAAAACAAGGTTCTTCAAAAGTTATTGCGGAGGCAAAACTGTAGAACAGGCTTCCAGCCTGTTGTTTCAAATGATGAACAGGCTGGAAGCCTGTTCTACAGAATATTCCGCAATAACTTTGGAAGAACCAAAAATATGTAACTATACAAATCCCAAGCACCTCATGAAACAATACTCTTATAAACCCGAAGACCGCTTCCGTATGCCTGATGCAGATTGGGAGTGGATTTTTCCGCTCGAAGCAGGCTATACCCACGTCAGAGGACATAACCTGAAGTATGGGCTTATCAAAGACAGTACGCTCATCCTCGAACCCAAATATGCCATGATGGTAGAAATCGTGGAAAACACCAAGCCACACTACTATTTGGTGCGTGATGACTTTGATACGCCTCCGTATCTTGTTGATGCACAAGGCAATACTACCTTGCCTACCCACACCGAATCTACCCAATTCATCACTTACGAACCCGTAACAAGCGGAATGTCTGATGGCTGGGGTGTAGATTATTGGATTACCAAAACCTACAACGAAAAACTTGAGCTTATATCGTCTGAAGAACCCGACTGGGTGTAAAGAGATACGAAGTTTAAAGTACGATCGGTTGGCAATCCGAAAAAAGACCGCGAAAAAAACGAACAAACAAAATTGTAATCATAAATCTTTCGCAACTATTTAGCCCCCAGCCCCAAAGGGGAGTTTTTGTGTAAGTTTGGATTTAAACTTGCCTACCAAAACACTAAAATAGGCGAAAATTGGAGATAATTCTCCCCTTTGGGGCAGGGGGCTAAATAATTACAATCTTTCTAAAAAACATGGCTGAAAAAACCTATCATTCGCGTAGTTCATTCGCGCAAGGATTCGCTGTAGTCCAAGACGAAAATCTGAAATATGGCTACATAAACGAACAAGGCGAAGAAGTCATTGCTTGTCAATTTGATACAGCACAAGATTTCCTCCCAAACGGCTTTGCTATCGTAAGCCAAGCATGGCAATACGGCACGATTGACAGGGCAGGCAAGGAGGTTTTGCCCTGCAAGCACGAACAACTCGTAGCCGAAGAAGGCTCACCTTACCTGCTTTTTACCCAAAATGCACGTCAAGGGCTGGTGGATTTTCAAGGACAAATAGCCTTGCCTGCCGAATACAGTAGCCTAAACCTCGCGTATGAAAAAACGCATTATATTTTTCAGAAAGAAGATAAAATAGGGGCTTTTATAATAGCTTCTAAAAGTGTTATTCCTGCTGAATATGATTATTTGGTACAAATAGACAAAACTCGCTTCATGGCACAAAAGGCAGGCAAGTATGGCTTGATTGACTTCCAAAACAAGGTCGTTTTGCCTATCCAATATGACGATATTCAGGGCGGAGTACGATACGCCATAGCCAAACAAGGCACAAGAGCAAGTGTATTTACCAAAGATTTGACACTTGCGTTTGAGCTTACTTCTGAAGGCATCGCAGAGTGCAACATAGGCGAAAAAAGTGTGTTCTCAGTCTATCAAGGCGAAGGAAAAGTAGGCATAGTAGATGAGGCAGGCAAGGTACTTGTGCCTTTTGAATATGAGGGCGCACAAGCATACACCCCCGATTTTGTATTGGTAAGCAAGGCAGGGTGCGTTTGGGTAGTAAATTTGAAAAACCAAAAAAACTCGCCTACAGATTACGCCCAAGTGTATTATTATACGCCTGATGCCGCCTTATTCTTCCCTGATGATTATGAAACGTTTGGGATTATGGACTCTGCTTGCAAGGCACTCCATGAGCCGATTTTTTCAGACCACGCCTTTTTTGGCACACCTGAAGAAGGCAATTATGACAAATACATTTATATAAAACAAAAAGACACCCAACTTTGGGGCATTTATGGCTTTGCACAACGTGATTTTGTAGTGCCTTGTGAATACGATACCTTAAAATATGGCGAGGGCTTCCAATGCCATCACGCCCAAAAAGCAGGCAAGTGGGGCATTATTTCTGTAGATTTTCAAGAAACAATCCCTTGCCTTTATACCGAAAAACTCGCAGAAGGCGTTTTCAAAGGCTTCATAGCCAAGAATGAAGAAGGCAAAAAAGGCGTAATTGATGCTCAAGGGCAGGTTATTTTCCCTTTTGAGTATGCAGAAGTGTATTTTGAAGCACCTGATACATTCACAGGCACAAACCCTGAATCAAGCCAAGCACCCGAACATGGCTATGGCGAACAAGCTCCCCTAATCACCATCATACAAGATGAGATGACTGGTAAATATGGCTTCCAAAACCCGCTCGACCCCTCGCCTGTAGTATGTGAGTATGACAATATCACTGAAGCGTATTACAATGTCCAAATTCACAAAGATACTGAATTTGATGCAGCAAGATATACAGGCTATCATATCTACAAAGAGGACAAAATAGGCTATGCAGATGGGGCAGGCAAGGTAATCATTCCTCCCGAATATGCACACATAGACGAGGTACTATTCCCGCTGTACTACATGGGGCGCAAAGAAGAACATAACCACGACAAGGGCGTTTATGCACTCATAAATCAACATGGCGAACCAATCACAGACTTTAAATATACGGGTTTTCAAATCAAACCAGAGAATCCAAGCATCATCTTGGCAACTACTTTTGATGAAAAAGAAGTGTGCCTAAGCTATACAGTTTTGGGAGAAAATGGCACGCAGTTATCGCCTACCGCCTATAGTTATTTGGATTTTATGTACAATCCGAATTTTCTAAAATACGCGCTTGAACCTTTTGAGATGTTTAGTACGCCTACCCACTTTGGCATCATGACCACTGATTTTGAGGTACTTACAGCGTGCATATTCAAGGATATAGCAACCTCTATGACTGAGCTGGATTTAATTTTTGTATATGTTACAGGCGAGGAGGGCAGGCAAGGGATTTTTGACTTCAACCACAAAAAATTGGTTATCCCTTGTGAATACTACAGCGTGAATTATTTTGAATACGGCTTCATAGTACAAACCGAAAAAGGACTTGGCGTAATAGACAATGCGCATTTTGAGCTAATTATTCCCTGTGCTTATATGCAGTTGCATTTGCTCACAAAAAACTACATAAACGTACAAGGCTACTTCATAGCCCAAAACTATGATTTCAAAGTAGGTGTTATCAACACCAAAAACGAGGCAGTCGTACCTTTTGACTACCACGCCATCAACCCTGAAATGAACCCCGAAACAGGCGCGTTCACTGCCGAAATACACAGCTTTTGGAGTGAAAAAGGCGCACTTCTGCCCGCAGTTGCTGAACTTTTATCAAAGCAACATGAGTTAGTTACGTTTGTAGAAGGCTATGCCAAGATAAGCGAAGTAAAAGGCGACACACTCTATTATGGCTTTGTCAATGCAAAATTTGAAATAGTCGCCCCATGTGAATATCCACAAGCAAACAACTTCAGCGAAGGCTTGGCATGGGTACAAAAAGACGAACTTTGGGGTGCGATAGATGGACAAAATAAAGTAGTCATTCCATTTGAATATTACGCTTCAGGTACAGAAAGCGACTTCAAAGCAGGTTTTGCCAAAGTAGTAAGTGCAAACAATAGCAGAGAACAAATCATTGACCAAAAAAACAAACATTACTTGCCTACCGATATACCTATTGGTTCGGTTGTGTACCTTGAGGGTGGCTGGTGTCATTATTGGATAGAAGAACCCGAGGCACAACGTTGTGTGATGCACGGTTTACAGAATGCCAATACTTACACCTTGCCTACCATGTATCCTATAGCATTGGGCGAAGGCTACTTGTTTTATCAAGATGAGAACGAGAGTGAAAAATACCATTGCGCCACTTTTGAGGGCAAAAAAGTATTTGAACTGGCGGGTTATTCCTCTATAGTGAGGGCTTTTCGCGGGGGAGTAGCAGTAGCGTATCTCTACGACCCTACCAAAAATGATTTGATAAGCACTCAAGGCAAAGTCTTAACTGAAGGTGCGGGCTTTACAGACCTTGCCTACCTTGCGGGAGATTTATACAGATACAGAAAAGGCGACCATTATCTGGGTGGAGCAGATGCTGAAGTCCTCGAATACAATGCCGAAGGGATACAAAGATTTTGGAGAGATGACTTGCTGGGTGTCATCAATGCCAAAGGCGAAGTTGTCATACCACATGAATATGAGCGAATCGAGCTGTGGAGTGATACACACCTATTTTTGCGCAAAGTAGGCGAGGAAGGCGAATATGGGCGCGACTACTTCTATGACATAGCCCAAAAAGCCCTTCACAAAATGCCTGACATATCAGATATACAAACGCAAATAGCCCAAACGCCCCTTGTACTTATTTGGGAGTTCACAGACGAAACGCGCCAAAAATGGCTGTATGGCTATGCAGATATGGCAGGCAAGGTTGTGATTCCTTGCACTTACGAAGATGCCCACCCCTTCTGCTTTGGATTGGCTTCTGTGAAAAAGGGAGGCAAGTATGGCTTCATCAATACCAAAGCGGAGGCTGTTACGCCTTTTGAATTTGATACTGTGCAGGCTTTTGATGGACATTTTGCCAAAGGTATCAAATATGCGTATCATAGTTTAAGTTTGGATTAGCAAAATATAAGGGTTGTCTGACAATTTTTGTGGTAGCTTTTTTTTGCTCAATAGGATAGGGTTTAAAACCCTATCCTATTGAGCAAAAAAGGCGTTTCTTAAATTACTAACTTGCTCAAAAAATGCTTCTCCACAAAAAATGTCAGACAACCAATATAAGTTCCCACGAATAAAATCGTGGGAACTTATTTTTAGAAAGAAAACCTGATAAATGTGCCATATCAAATGTTCCCTGCTAAAGTTATTTCTTTTGCGCTGTTGCAGTTTTTTATTTAAAAAAAGCTATCTTTGCAAAAAAAAATGTTCCGCTTACCACCAGAACCAATATGAAATTACTCGTTTTTTCAGCCATTATCCTTGCCTACCTTGCCTGCCTCAGCCCCACGCAAGCCCAGCGTTTAGGCAATAAACAGCCTGTTGTCGCTCCTTCGGGGCAAGACATCAACGACAAATCAAATGAAAAGGATAAAAAATTTGCTACTCCCAAAGAGTACAAAATCGCGGGTATCACAGTATCAGGTGTAAAATTCCTTGATGCAGGCGCACTTATATCTCTTTCAGGACTTCGCGTAGGCGAGAAAATCACTGTGCCAGGTGAGCAAATCACGTCTGCTATCCGCAAACTTTGGAAACAAGGCATTTTGGCAGATATTCAGATAGATGCCTCAAAGATAGAAGGCGAAAACATCTACCTGAATCTTGAACTCAAAGAACGTCCCAAACTTACCAAAATAGCTTTTTCAGGGATTCGCAAAGGCGAACACGAAACTGTACGCAATAAAGTCGACCTTATCGTAGGCAGAATCGTAACCGAAACATTACTTAAAAATACACGCTTGGCTATCTCAAAATATTACCAAGAAAAAGGCTTCTTGAATACTAAAGTGGATATTGGACAAATAGAAGACACGATATTATCCAACAGCGTATTGCTGAAAGTAGCTATAGACAAAGGGCAGAAAGTAAAAATCAAAAACATAGCTATAGATGGCAACGAAACTTTTACGGACAAGAAAATCCGTAGAAAATTGAAAAAAACCAAAATGCGCCGCGCGATGCGTGTCTTTGTAGCTTCCAAATTTATTCGTTCAAAATACGAAGAAGATAAAGATGCCTTGATAGCTTTCTATAATGCGCAGGGCTACCGCGATGCCCGATTGCTGACAGATAGTATCTACAAAATCAATGATAAATACATAGGCATCAAGCTAAATCTGGAAGAAGGACGCAAATATTATTACAGAAATGTTACATGGAAAGGCAATTACCTTTATGGGAGTGATGCGCTTTCACGTATCTTAAAAATTAAAAAAGGTGACATCTATGACAAAGAAAACCTTGAGAAAAGATTGAGTTTTAGCCAAACTGATTTGGATATTACTTCGCTGTACATGGACGATGGGTATTTGTTTTTTAATGTTTCTCCTGTAGAGATTGGCATCGAAAATGACTCTGTAGATGTAGAAATTCAAATATCAGAAGGGACACAAGCAAACATCAATCGTATCAAACTCTCTGGCAATACCAAAACAAGCGACAAGGTAATTTTGCGTGAAATTCGCACTATTCCTGGTCGTAAGTTCAGCAGGCAAGACATTATTCGCTCACAGCGCGAGATTCAAACCCTGAATTATTTTGACCAAGAGCAAATAGGCATCAATCCTATACCCAATCCTGAAGATGGTACGGTAGATATAGAGTACAGTGTGGTAGAAAAGCCCAGCGACCAAGTAGAGCTTTCAGGCGGTTGGGGTGGTTTCTTTGGTTTTGTGGGTACGTTAGGGCTTACGTTCAATAACTTCTCGCTTCGCAAAATATTCCGCTACAAAGAATGGAATGGTGTATTGCCTTCTGGCGATGGACAAAGGCTTTCTTTGCGTTTTCAGGCAAATGGGCGTATTTTCCAAACTTATACCCTCGCTTTTACAGAGCCTTGGCTCGGTGGACGCAAACCACACGCTTTTACGGTAAGTCTGAATCACTCCGTACAACGTCAAACAGATCGCTTTGGCTCTGTAGTGGGTGGATTGCAAGTTACAGGGGCAACTATGAGCTTGGGCAGACGCTTGCAATGGCCTGACAACTTCTTCACGATTTCAAACTCGTTGTCATTTTTCCGTTATGCTTTGAATAACTTTGGCAATCAAATATTCAGCAGTGGTTCAGGAACTTCGCGCACAGTGGCTTTCAACACAACCATCTCACGCAATAGCATTGACAATCCTACTTTCCCCAAATCGGGTTCGAGCTTGACTTTGAGTGTATCGCTTACACCGCCTTATTCGCTCTTTAACAGAGAAAGAAACTACAAAGTATTGCCTGACAATGAACGCTACAAATGGATAGAATACCACAAATGGATGTTTGATGGCTCTTGGTTCACGAATTTGTTTGATAAACTTGTGTTCCATACACGCGCCCACATTGGATATTTGGGACAATACAGTCAGCGTGTAGGCGTAGGTCCTTTTGAGAGATTCGTATTGGGTGGCGCAGGGCTTACAGGGCAGAACTTCCTTTTAGGTACTGAAATCATAGGCTTGCGTGGCTACCGCGACAACAGTGTGGCTCCTCCTTTTACGAATGGTGGAGTAGTATATAACAAATTCGTAACGGAGTTGCGTTATCCCGTTTCTACCAACCCAGCCGCGACTATCTTCGGGCTTATATTTGCAGAAGCAGGCAATAACTTTGCGAATTATTCAGAGTACAATCCTTTTAATTTGAAGCGTTCAGTGGGTGCAGGCGCACGTATTTTTATGCCTGCCTTTGGTATGATTGGATTGGATTGGGCGTATGGGTTTGACCAAGTGCCAAATCCGAACGGCTCTACCCAACGTCTGAATGGTGCGCAGTTTCACTTTACTATCGGACAGCAGTTCAGGTAGGCAAGGGGCTTTAAACAGGTGAAAAATATTTACACATTTTTATAAAAAATTATACAATTTATTTGTTTTTATCTATATAATGTGTAACTTTGCGCTGTGATAAGTATTCAAGAAGCCTCAGAATTACTCGGTGTTACGACCAAAACACTTCGTTTGTG
>JAAFJK010000137.1 GCA_013298105.1 Cytophagales bacterium | reverse complement strand
ATTTAACATTTAACATTTAACATTTAACATTTAACATTTAACATTTTTATTTATTTTAAACGAATATTTTTTGATAAATGTTCCCTGTTAAATGTTCCCTGATATATGAAAACCTACGCTCTTTCTCTCACTTCCGCCTTTAGTACTACTTCGCTTTTGAAGGCGCGTATTTTGATGCTCTATCGTAAACCTTCTGCAAAATTTGCGCTCGCAAAGTTTGGGTTTGCCTTGCCTGCCCTCGCGCTGTGTGTGCTTATCACGGCTTTTACCCAGCGTGAGCGCATCTTGCCTGCCTCACTGCTGGCAGAAACCAACAAAGTAGCCCAACGACTGACGCAAGAAGTCCAAAAGGCGTTTTTGCCTGTAGCTGTTTCAGAAGTCCAAAATACAGATAATCCAATCTTGCCTACCATACCAGTAGAAGGGCAGGCAAGGTTAGAGATTTTGCCTGCGCGAGGTGTATCATTTGTGGCTACTGAACCCACTGTATTTGTGGCACGCCTTGATACGACTACTCCCAAAAAAGTACAGAAACTGATAGGCGATTTTACGTTTTTGAAAAGTTACAATCTTGATGATTTGTATTGGGGAAATAGAAGGAAACTCAAATTTTCGTACATCTTTACCAAAAACAATTTTTATACGATACAATTCGTAGATTGGGTAAAAAAAGAGCCTGTACTGAATCCAGCTAAAGTGTCTGTGGTATCTTCTAATGGAGAAAAAATGGAAGTTATCGAACTTAGTGGTGGGATAGGTTTTAGGAGCGAGGCTACAGGTATGTACCATTTGGAGTTTGAAAAAGGCACAAGCCAAACAAGTCATTTGGCTATTTTATCTTTCAGCCGTACAGGTCTTGTAACTTCTGCTGTGGCAGAGGATAAAGTGTACGCACCTTTAGAAGTTTTGCCTTATCTGACTGATGCTCAAGGCTATACCCAGAATTTGAACAAAAAAGTATCCTTGAAAAAGCCTTTGAAAGTTATCATTCCGCCTGCTGATGGAGCTTCTTTTGAGATAGAATCTATGTTGGTAGCTATTTTTAGAAAAGGAAAACTTGTAGTCCAAAAAGGCTTTTATGACTATAGATTAGACCTTACTGACCTTGAGATAAAACGTGGAGATGGCATACAAATCACGCTTGAGAAAGTAATGCGCAAAAATACAGATGGCACAACACCCAACGCAACTTTAAACAGCCCTTACATAACATTTTTTGCAAAATAATGTGTATTTGAACTAAACCATCGCGCTGTTTGCGTGTCTAAAAGGTTATTCTTTCACATACATTTAAAATGACTAAATTCTTACTTTTGATTATTTGTTTTTGCACAACCTTTGCTTGCAAAAAAAAAGGTTCGCTCATAATAGAAGACAAAGAGAGTGAACTCACTACTGTTACGCTCAATGTGGACAGTAGAGATAGAACTTTTTTAGTCTATAAACCCAAAGGCTATAATCAAGCAGGGCGTATGCCACTGATTTTTGTCAATCATGGCGGGCAGGGAAACTCACAAGGCATGATGGCAGTAGCCGACTTTAGAACTGTAGCAGATAGGGATAAATTTATTGTAATTTATCCTCAAGGATTTCAAAATGCTTGGAATGACGGCAGACCCACGACTGCCAATCAGTTAGGCATTAATGATGTGAACTTTTTTAGACAAATGTGCAACTATGCAGTAGATAATCTTTCTGTTGATAATGCGAGGATTTATGCAACAGGGCTTTCAAATGGAGGGTTTATGTCTGCCAGAATCGCTTGCGAATTGAATGATAGGATTGCAGCTGTAGCCATTGTGGGTGCCTCTTTTGAACAAGGTATTTATAATAATTGTACCTTGACCAAATCAGTTCCAGCCATTGTCATGCAAGGTACAGCAGATACTTTTGTCCCCTTCAATGGTGGCACTGTTTCTCCAGGTGCTGGTGGAACAGCCGTTTCGCACACTCAAGCGGTAGGCAAGTTGGTAGCACTCAATAATTGCTCAACCTCTCCTGTGGTTACTAATTTACCCAATATTGCAGATGATGGCACCACTATCGTAGAAACTAAATATTTGAATGTTACTCAGTCGGTAGAAGTGATTGGATATACCATAATAAATGGTGGGCATACTTGGCCTCAAGGGTTACAATATTTGCCAGAAGCCACTATTGGCAAAACAAGCCAAGACATAAATGCGAATGAAGTCATTTGGGCATTTTTCAAAAAATTCAAGCGGAATTAGGAAAAATTCCGGTTCTCTGACAATTTTTGTGGTAGTTTTTTTTGCTCAATAGGATAGGGTTTTAAACCCTATCCTATTGAGCAAAAAAGGCGTTTCTTAAATTCGAACTTGCTCAAAAAATGTTTTTTCACAAAGATTTTCAGACAACCAAAATTCCTTACCTGCCATTTTATTTATTTTTAGATATAAGTTTTGGGTATTTCAGGCGTTATGTAGTATATTTTTAGCTAAAAAAACCAAAACTATTATGAAAAGCACTGTTTGGGTATATGCTTTGTTATTGGCTTGCCTACCCTTTACCTCTCTCAAATCACAACAAACAAGTTGGGCGGTCGTAATGTCTGAAAATACAGGCTTTACAGACCAAGTGTGGAATACGCGCGTTTATTTTCCCAAGCAAGAAATCCAAACCTACTGGGACCAAGGCTACAAAATCACAAGCCTCACGTATGCCAATAACCTTTGGGCAGTCGTGATGTCTTCAGGCGAGTTTTGGGGCAAACAGGCGTGGGTTACGCGCAAAGAGTTCCCTGCCGACTACGTAAAGCAAAAATGGAGTGAAGGCTATGACATTACGCATCTTTGCTATGGCAATGGCTTGTGGGCAATTATCATGTCCCAAAATACAGGCTTTGAAGACCAAGTGTGGCGCACCACCAAGACTTTTCCTACAGATGCTATCCACGAATTTGGCGACAAGGGGTATTACATTACCAATCTTGACTATGATGACGTGAATGACCTTTGGGCTTTGGTTATGAGCAAAGGCGTGCCTTGTGATGACCAACGCTACCACACTTCAGAGGCTTTTCCACAAGAGGAGATTGAAACGCTCTGGAATGAAGGATTCAGTATCACAAACCTTACCTACGGCGCAGGAACTTGGGGACTCGTGATGAGTAAAGGCTTGGGCTGGGGAAAACAAATGTGGCGTACAGACCCGACTTTTCCCGAACCTGTCATCAACGAATATTGGGGCAAAAAATATTATATCACAGGAATTTATCATGGAAGCTATGTGGGCAAGCCTGATGCGCCTATCACTTACAAACCAGCTACATTGAGCTGGAATATTCCTTATCAAAACAATACCAAAGTAAACAAGCCTGAATACACCATAAAAGCCTGCGTACAAACCGAAACCGAACTAAGCGACATCAAAGTCATGCTCAATGGTACACCCCAACAAGATAGAGGCTTTGAAGTAGTACCTGACAATGGCTGTGACCAAAATATCGAGCGTAAACTGAACCTCCGAAATGGCTCAAATACCATTCAAATAACTATCACAAACAAAGGTGGCACTACTACCAGCGAAACACGCACTGTAGTATTTGAACAAAAAACCAACCCAAATCCGAACCCAAACAACCCTATCACACCTACCCCCAAT